>JAFYGD010000215.1 GCA_017543415.1 Eubacterium sp.
AGCCCAGTCGCCCGAGCCGAGACGGTTGATTTTAACGCGGCTGTCCTCCTCGGGGCCGATGTATTTTGAAACCATATCAAGCTGCGTTACGGGAACGTAAAGCGTGTCGCCCTTGGCGTAGCCTATCTTGATGTAATCCTTGCGCACGTCCTGCATATCAAGGGCGTGGATACCCTCAAAAACGCCTATGCCGTGTACGTTGTGAACAATGTAATCGCCGACCTGAAGCTCGTCGATTGAGTGAAGCGCGTCCTTTGAGGAAAAGCGCTTGTGCTTTTTGCCGCTCTGCGTGCCTCTGCCCTGCGAAATGAGGGCAAGCTTTGTTTCGCCGTCTCGGAAGCCCGCGGTCATCGTGCCTGAAATTATGCTGACCGCGCCGCGGCGAAGCTCGTCGGGAAGGGAGGAATAGTAAAGCGCGTCAACGCCCTTTTCGGCAAGGTCAGAAGCGAGCGCTTTACCCGCACGGGAGGTACCCGCAAGCAGAACTACCGCATAGTTGGTTTTAACAAGCGGAAAAACCTCGTCCTTTAGCTGGGAAAGAGTGCCCGAAAACGGCGGTATTTCGTACATATTAAAGGTTGCAAGATTTCCGACCGGCGTGTCAAAGCTGCCGCGCGGAAGCCCGTCAAGGTAAATTGCCCTGTAGCCCGTGTAGACCTCGCAAAGCTCGTCAAAGGTGAGCATAAATTTATCAATACCCCTGCAGAGTATGCCGTCGTCAAGCAGCCATTTAAGCTCCTCCGTCATAAGGCGGTTCTGGTTTTCGCATTTTTCCTTAACGCTGCCCGTATCGCATACAAACAGCATGCCGTCAAGGTAGTCAAACAGCCCGCCGCTTTCATATGCAAGGGGAAGGTATTTATCGCTGCAGTGAAGGGAAATGCCCTGCTTCAGCTTATCGCAGTCCTTAAGCAGTCTTTCGCGCGCCTTTACCGCCTTGCCCTGAAGTCCTGAAGCAAGCGCTTCAATTCGCTTTGCCTGTTCGGCTTTTGAGGGGAAAAGCACCTCGGTTGAGGGAATAATTTTAACCTCGTCAACCATATCCGTTCTGCGCTGGGTTGCAATATCAAAGCGGGCAATGCTGTCAACCGTGTCGCCCCACAGCTCAAGCCTTACGGGAGCGTCCGCGCCGGGCGGATAGATGTCAAGAAGTCCGCCGCGGATTGCAAACTGCGCCGTGCCGTCAACCTCGTCAAACCGCGTGTAGCCTGCTTTTACAAGCTTTTCGGCAGTCTTTTCAAGCTCAAGTTCGTCGCCCGTTTTAATGGTAAAGGTGCGCTCAATAAGCGCCTGCGGGGGCATGGTGTACTGAATTGCCGCGCCGACGGAAGCAACAACAACGCTGTAATTATTTTCAATAATATTTGCAAGCACGCCGAGCCGCAGCTGCTCGTACTCGCGGCTGATACCCTCAACCTCAAGGAAGGTCATTTCTCTTTTCGGGTACAGCAAAACGCCCTTCTGCAAAGCGGAAAGGTTTTCGTAATATCTTACTGCGCTTGCTTCGTCGGGAGTTATAACAAAGGCGGTTTTATTAGTTTTTTCACAAAGGGAGTGAATAACCGCCGCCTTACTTATTCCCGAAAGTCCCGTGGCCCCAACGGGAGCGGACAGGGGGGTCACGCTTCTGCTGAGGCTGATAAACGCTTCGTTTTTTTCAATTAATTTTGAAAAACCGGACATATTATATTTTCACCTTAAAACTAAGAATTAAACTTATTCATAGCAGAGTCAATATCCTCACAAAGGATTGCTTCAACCGCGCCGACAGCGCTTTGCAGGGAGTCGTTGAAATCCTTAATTTTATCCTTCGGGATTTCGCCGAGCACCCAGTCAACCATGTCATAATCGGCTGCGGGCTTTTTGCCGACTCCTATTTTGATACGCGGGAATTCCTCGCTGCCAAGGCAGGAAATAATGCTTTTAATTCCGTTGTGGCCGCCCGCGCTGCCCTTGCGGCGAACGCGTATTTTACCCACGTCAAGCGAAACGTCGTCAAAGATTATTATAATCTTTTCATCGGGGATATTGTAATAATTCGCCGCCTCAATAACCGCCTCGCCTGAAAGGTTCATCATCGTCTGCGGCTTCATAACAAGGCAGCGCCTGCCGCCGATTACCTCGTCCGCAATCATTGCGTGAAATTTAAGGCGTTTAAACTCAAAGCCGTGCTTTTCGGCAAGCAAATCAACAGCCTTAAAGCCTGCGTTGTGGCGGGTGTCTGCGTATTTCGGGCCGGGATTTCCGAGCCCTGCAATTATGTATTCAATTTTGCCTTTTTTTGTAAAGCCAAAAAGTCCCATAAAATCACCTTAAAGGGCGTATCAAGCAGATACGCCCCTGAATTTATTCTTATTCCGTTTTTTCAAACTCTTCAAAGTCGCGTTCTTCGTCGGGCTTTTCAAAGTTATACATATTTTCGTCTTTAACGTGTTTTCTAATATACTCGTCGCGGTCGAAAAGCTCGTCGGCCTTAATTTTCCATGCCTTTGCAGCCTCAACTGTCTTGTCAAAAAGAGCGTTTGCACTTTCGGGGTGCTGCATTTCCGTTGAATATGCGCCCGTTTCCGCAACCATTTTGCTGATAGCGCCGGGGTTGTCAAGCACGGGGCAGGGACGCAGCATATTGTTTGAGAACGGCTGGTTCTTTCTGTAAGCCATGAACAGCGGGCTCTGAAGCGCTTCAAGAACTGATTTTTCCTTGATATTAACGTTTGAATAGTGAACGAAAGCACAGGGCTCGCAGTCGCCGTTTGCGTTGATGTGGAAGTAGTGGCGTCCGCCTGCAATACAGCCCTGAACGTACTCGCCGTCGTTCCAGAAATCAAGCGCAAAGATTGCCTTTGTTCTGCGCCATTCGTGCATTTTTCTATACATAAGCGCTCTTTGCTCGGGGCTTACCATAAGGTCGGTAACGGCGCCGTTTCCGGTTGGCATATATGTAAAGAACCATGCGAACATTACGCCCTTGTCAATCAGCCAGTCCATATATTCGTCCGAAGCGAGGAGCTCCGTATTTTTGCTGGTGTAGCAAAGGGAAGCGCCGAAGGGAACGCCCCTTTCCTTGAGCCTCTGCATTGCGGCAGTGCAGCGCTTGAAGGTGCCGTCTCCGCGGCGGAAGTCGTTTTCCTCCTCATAGCCCTCAATTGAAAAGGCGGGGAAGAAGTTGCCGACGCTCTGAATTTCATCCGCAAAGCTGTCGTCAATCAGCGTACCGTTGGTGAAGCTGAGGAAAACACAGTCCGGATTTTCACGGCAAAGGCGCATAAGGTCGTTCCTGCGCATTGTAGGCTCGCCGCCCGTGTAAAGGAACATATAGGTTCCGAGCTCCTTAGCCTGACGGATAATCCTTGCAAGGTCGTCGTAGGAAAGCGAGCTTTCGTGGCCGTATTCCGCAGCCCAGCAGCCCTTGCATTTAAGGTTGCACGCGGCGGTGGGGTCCATAAGAATTGCCCACGGAACGTTGCAGCCGTACTTTTCAATAGCCGCCATGCGAACATCGTAGCTGTTGATTGCAACGTTGATTGCAGCAGGGATGAACTTGTTAAGCACGCCCTCGTCGGTATCGCAGACAAGACGGCGTACAAACTCCATCCAGTTGTTGTTTCTGTCCTTAAGCGCCTCGTGAAGGCCTGCGTAAGCCGTGCGGTTAACCTTTTTAACGTCCGCCTTTTCAACAAGGCTTAAAATACGCGGCGCATTTTTGTAAAAGTCTTTTCTTGCGTATTTTACGGCGTTCTTTATAGCAAAGTTAATTGCTGATTCTTTAATAGACATAGCGGTTTCCTTTCAACTTAATTAAACCGAAAATTAATAATATTTGTATCGTATGAAAATATAATACTATTGAAACTGTTTGTCAAGTTAATTTTTTATTAACTAAAATCTAAGCTGGAATTTAAGACGGTATGTCCTGTCAGTGTGGTTTTTATACATTTCGTTGCAATGCGCGCCCCAGCTGTCGTAGCCGCCCACTCCCTGCTGACGGGCAATGCAGCGAACGACTGTTTTATTGATTTCGGGCATATCCTTCTGGTGCCACGTGTTCTCAATTTCCTTGGGAAGCCAGTGAGCCGCGTTGAACTCCATAACGGGCTCAGCAATAAAGGTGAGCGCCTTCTTTTCGCCTATAACGGTTGCGTACCTTACGCCCGTTCTGTTGCCGCATTCCTGCGGCTTGAGGTAGGGAACCCACATATCCTTTACGGTTGTGGAATAAAGCCCTACGCAGCAGGCGTTTTTGCGGTCAATATAGTTTTCCTCGGGTCCGTTGCCGAGGTAAACAACCTGTTCAAAATCCTTGGGAAGCTCAAAGAGAACGCTGACCTCGGGAATTTCGGGCAGTCCCTCTGCGGGGATGAACTGCAGGTCTATTTCCATACCCTTTGATGTAATTGTGTAAACAACGAGCGCTCTGCTTTCGGGCTGAGTCATAACCCTTGCGCCGCCGGTTACAACAACCTTTTTGCCATCGTCAAGTATCTGATAGTTTTCAATGCTCCACATCGTGTTGTTGTAAATTCCGGGAGTATCGCCCGCGTCTCTCCAGCAGCCGAGGCGTGAGCCCGCGCGGTTTCCGCGGTCGTTATCGGTAAGCGCGCGCCAGAAGTTAAGGCGCATGGGAGCAAGAAGAATATCCTCGCCGTCAACCTTGATTGATTCAAGCTGGTTTCTTTCCCTGCGTTCAAAGCGGATGTCAAGATTTTCGGAAATAACGTGGATTGCTCCGTAGGTGTCGGAAACAAGGAGCTGCTCTCCGCCCTCAAGCTCGTCGTAGGTGTTTTCAAATTCATTGATTACGAACTGCTCGTAGGCAACAACAACCGGTTCGTCGTCCTTTGTGTGAAGCTCTATGTAAAGGTAGTTTTCGTCGTTGGTAGCCTTGCCGAGCTCAAGGTCAAGAACCTGCTTTTCACCCGGAGCAACGCTGATAGTGTCCGTGCCTCTGCGGATAACGCCCTTTTCGGTGCTCTGCTCCCAGTAAAGCTCAAATTCGCTGAGGTCGGTAAAGAGATATTTGTTTTTGATTTCAATTACTCCGCGTTCTGCGTCAATAGCCTTGAAATCAACGTTCTGGTAAAGCTTTTTGATTTCGGCAAGCTTTGGAGTAACCGTTCTGTCGCCGAAAAGAAGTCCGTTGCCGCAGAAGTGGCCGTCGTGAGGGCTTTCGCCGAAGTCGCCGCCGTAGGCAAGGTATTCGTTTCCGTTTTCGTCCGTTGTTAAAATGCTCTGGTCAACCCAGTCCCAGACAAAGCCGCCCTGAAGGCAGGGGTACTTATCCCAAAGGCTTGTGTATTCATCGGTTGAGCCGCAGGAATTGCCCATTGCGTGGGTGTATTCGCAGAGAATAAAGGGTCTCGGGTCTCTGCCCGTAACGGCGTATTCCTCAAGATATTTCGGCTTTGCGTACATCTTTGACATAACGTCGCTGAGCTCGCGCTCGTTCGGGTCGCCGTCAAGCTCAAAGTGAACGAAACGGGTTTTATCCGTTTCCTTGAGCCAGTTATACATCTTTTTAACGTTTTCGCCGCCGTGGCTTTCGTTGCCCATTGACCAGCAAACAACGCAGGCGTGGTTTTTATCCCTGTTGTAAAGCGCCTTTATGCGCTCCATGCACGCCTTTTCCCATTCGGGACGTGAGCCGGGAAGCGCGGGGCAGCCGATAATGGTTGACCAGTAGGTGCCGTGGGTTTCCATATTGTTTTCATCAATAACGTAAAAGCCGTATTCGTCGCACAGCTCGTACCAGCGCGGTGCGTTGGGATAGTGCGAGGTGCGGATTGCGTTAATGTTGTTTTTCTTCATTATTTCAAGGTCCTTGCGCATTGTTTCCTCTGAAACGTAGTGACCTGTTTCACAGTCAAATTCGTGGCGGTTAGTGCCCTTGAAAACAACTCTCTTGCCGTTGATACGGATAATTCCGTCTTTTATTTCAACCCTTCTGAAGCCGACTTTATGCGAAATGTATTCAATCGGCGTTCCGTTGTTTTTAAGGGTGAAAACTACGGTGTAAAGGTTCGGCTTTTCCGCAGACCAGGGCTTAACGCTCGTTACGATTGCCTTAAGGTTTGTAACGTGGTCCTCGTTTGCGTACTGACTGTCAAGCGCAACAACGGCGCCGTCGCTGTCAACAACGTTCATATCTATTGAAAGGCCCTCGTAAGCGCCGTTGGTTTTAACGGTAACGTTAAGGTAGCCGTCACTGAGAAGCTCGTCGGGCTCCGCAATAATTTCAAAATCGCGTATATATTCCTTTTCGGTTGTGTAAATATAAACGTCGCGGAAAATGCCCGAAAGGCGCCACATATCCTGGCATTCAAGCCAGCTTCCCGTGCACCAGCGGTAAACCTCAACGCCTATTACGTTGCTGCCCTCAACAAGGTATTTTGAAATATCAAATTCCGCACGGTTAAAGCTGCTTTCGCTGTAGCCCACTCTTTCGCCGTTTACATAAAGGTAAAACGCGCTTTCAACGCCCTCAAAGCAGAGAACAACTCTCTTTGAAAGCACGCTCTGGTTAACGTGGAAGCGCTTTAAATAACAGCCTACCGGGTTGTGCTTTGTAGGCGCGTTGGGCGGGCAGATATCCTCCGTTCCCTCCCAGGGGTAACGCACGTTACAGTACTGGTTCCGGTCGTAGCCCTGCATCTGCCAGGAACAGGGAACAATAACGCTGTCCCAGTTGTGGCTGTCGTAAAGCGGCTGAGCAAAATCGGTTGGGCGGTAAGCGTAGTTTTTGTAAAGCTTAAAGCGCCATTTGCCGTTGAGCAGCTTAACGCGTGAAGAAGCGTAGCGTTCCGCTTTGAGCGCCTCGTCATAATCTCCGTAGGGCATAAGCGTTGCGTGCTGCGGGAGCTTGTTAACGCCTACTATTTCGGGGTTGGACTGCCATTCGGTGTAACCGTCAATAAAGTTTCTTTCCATAAATCTCTCCTGTCAACTAAATACTAACTACTGAATACTAATCACTATCTGCGGTGGAACGTTCCCTCGTGGAAGCCCTCACGCGTGATAACCGTCTGGATTGATTTAAACATAATCTTTATATCAAGTAATATGCTCCAGTTGTCGCAGTATTCCTTGTCAAGCTTCATCTTTTTCATAAGCGAAATGCTGTCACGGCCGTTAATCTGCGCCCAGCCCGTCAAACCGGGGCGGAAGCGGTAAACCTTGTATTCAAGCCTTAAGCGATGCGCCCTGAGCTCGCTTGAAATCAGCGGGCGGGGGCCGACGAAGCTCATATCGCCCTTAAGAATGTTCCAGAGTTGCGGCAGCTCGTCAAGGCTTGTTTTGCGTAAAATCCTGCCGACCGGGGTAATGTACTGCTCCGGGTTTTCAAGGTCGCAGGTTGCAACGTTGGGCGTGCTGTTGCGCATTGTCTGAAACTTGTAAATTTTAAAAGGCTTTCCGCGCCTTCCGCGCCTTTCGTGGCTGAAGAAAATCTTGCTGTCGGGCGTGAAGAACAAAAGACATATTATCACTATAAATACGGGCGAAAGGAAAACCAGCCCGAAAAACGCCATTACAATGTCAAAGAGCCTTTTCCATTTTGTGGCGCCGAAATACTTTCTTAAAAATTCTTTCATATTCATCCTCGTTACGAAGTTAAAATCAATATAATGTATATCAAGCCATAACATTATACCATATAAAGATATAAAAAGCAATTTAATTATAAAATAAAATATTTCTTGCAAATCAGTACGGTTTTATATATAATAAAGAGTGACGGTTTTTTGCCGAATACTATTTGAAAGGATAAGCCATGCAAAAGCTTTTTGTTAAACAGGGTTTAAGCGTTGCAATCTGTATAACGATGGCGCTTTCGCTTTCAGCCTACACGGCGGCGTGTACCATAAGCGAGCAGAGCATTACCATTGTTTCCGAAATCAGCACGCGTACCGCGGAGCGTATGGAAAACGCGGCAGCTCAGCAGTTTAATATTGTACGCGGCGTTGCGGGCGGATTTTTTAAAGCCGCGCTCGGCGATTTAACGCTCCTTAAGGCAGAGGTTTCACAGGCTATTATTCCCGAGCCGTAACGCAAAGCAGCGTTTTCGGTTCAATTATAAAAAATAAATTTTCCTAATGAGGTGTAAATAAATGGCAAATAAATTTGTAACAGCTATCTTCGGCGATTATTCAAAGAAGGAAGTAAAAAAGCTTAAGAAAACAGTAGACAAAATCAACGAGCTCGGCCCCAAGTACGGCGAGATGAGCGATAAGGAGCTTGCAGGACAGACTCCTATTCTTAAAGAAAGACTCAGAAACGGCGAAACCCTTGACGATATTCTTCCCGACGCATTTGCGGTTTGCCGTGAGGCTGCCGACCGTGTAATCGGTCTGCGTCACTTTGACGTACAGCTTATAGGCGGTATCGTTCTTCATCAGGGACGTATTGCCGAAATGAAAACCGGTGAAGGTAAAACCCTTGTTGCAACCCTTCCCGCATATCTTAATGCGCTTACGGGCGAGGGCGTTCATATCGTTACCGTAAACGACTACCTTGCAAAGCGTGACTCCGAATGGATGGGCAAGGTTTACCGTTTCCTCGGCTTAGATGTTGGTCTTATTATTCACGAAAAGAGCAACGCTGAGCGCCAGGAGGCATATAACTGCGATATCACTTACGGAACAAATAACGAAATGGGCTTTGACTATCTTCGTGACAATATGGTTCAGTATAAAGAGCAGAAGGTACAAAGAGGCCACGTTTTCGCTATCGTCGACGAGGTTGACTCAATCCTTATTGACGAGGCGCGTACTCCGCTTATCATCAGCGGTAAGGGCGAGGCTTCAACCGACCTTTACCGTCAGGCAGACCAGTTTGCACAGACCCTTACAATGGTTAAGGTTGCAAAGACTGACGACAAGCAGGATATTGAAGAAAACTACGAAGGCGACTACATTGTTGACGAAAAGGCTAAAACCGCAACCCTTCTTAAGAGCGGTGTTGAAAAGGCAGAGGCGTTCTTCAACATTGACAGCCTTATGGATATTGAGCATACAACGCTGCGCCACCACATTGACCAGGCTATCAAGGCTCACGGCGTAATGACAAGAGATATCGACTACGTTGTAAAAGACGGTCAGGTTAAAATCGTTGACGAATTCACGGGCCGTATTATGGAAGGCAGACGTTATAACGAAGGTCTCCACCAGGCTCTTGAAGCAAAAGAAGGCGTTAAGGTTGAGCATGAGAGCAAAACTCTTGCAACCATCACCTTCCAGAACTACTTCCGTCTTTACAAGAAGCTTTCTGGTATGACAGGTACTGCTGCTACCGAGGCTCCTGAATTTGACGAAATCTATAAGCTCGACGTTGTAGAAATTCCTACAAACAAGCCGCTTATCCGTGACGACAGACCAGACGTTATCTTCCAGACG
>JAFYGD010000216.1 GCA_017543415.1 Eubacterium sp.
ACCGGAATATTGCAGGTAACACCTTTATATCTCATATAAAGAGCGTTATCGGAATCGGGAGTCCACCTGTTCTCGTTTTGGAAATCGTAAAGAAGAACGTCGTGCTGGTACAGCCTGTCATTTTCGTCTTCAACATTTTCAAAGTATGCGCCTATTCCGCCGAAATCAAATTTAAGCGCGTAAACCTTTTGTGTGTTGTCCTTGTAATTAACGGTCAGCGTAGACTCTGTAAAGTCCTTATGAGACCAATCGTAGAAGCCTTCGGAATTTTCAGCAAAAACAAGCTCGTCAGGCTTTGCAAGCGTGAAGGAGATTGACTTAACATCCGTGGAAACAACGCTTACGGGTACCGTACAGGTTTTTCCGCGGAATTCAACGTAGAAGTAGTTATCTCCGTCAACGCTCCACGGTGTAATGAACTGTTCGTGGTAAAGATTAATCTCGTTTTCTTCAAGAATTTCTCCGTTATATACGAATCTATGCTCGGGTCTTCCGTCAATTTCAACCTCGGAAAAAACGTATTCGTTTACGCTGTCGTCCTTGTTTGTAACAATCAGCTTGTCGCCGTCAACAAAGCCCGGAATATCATACGCCATATAATGCATTCCGCCGACAGGCGATATGTCCTCGCGCGTATCGCCATCAATAACCGTTGCGGGGCTTGCCTTAACAACCGAAATGGATTTAGTGTTGTTTTCAATAATGGTAACGTTAACCGGATTTGAAAGCTTGCTTAAATATTCAACATAATAAACGTTGTTGGTATTTTTGCCCCACGGGCTCTGATACTGGTTTGAGGTTGTCCAAATATCATCGAGCATCTCTCCGTCAGCGGCAAAGAAAGCGCTTATGTGCATTTCGTCGCTGTGCTGATAGGTGAAGGCCTTTGTTGAATCGTCGGTGTAGGTAATAACAAGCGTATCGCCCTCAAGAAAATCGGGTTCGTTATAAAACCAGGTTCCCTCGTCCTCCCAGCCGTTTGAATTCTCATAGTAAACGGCGGGCTTGCTTCTTGTATACTGAAGCGATTTAACGGGATTTGCTTTAATTGTTACGTAAAGCGTAACGCTTTTGCCTGAATAAGTAACGTAGTATTCGTTATCTGTTCCTACCACCCACGGATTATTCTTCTGGTCTGAATAAAAGCGAACCTCGCCTGAAAGAACATCTCCGTTTGAAGCAACGAATTCGGTTTGGTCGGTTTTGTCGTTGAACGTACAGGTGTAAACCGTAGAAACATTGTTGGTGTCGGTAACAGTAATCTTATCGCCCGTTCTTTCCCACGGAACGCGGTATTCAAATCCGTCTCCGTAGTCATAGCCCTCGGTGCCTTCGTAATATGTAATAGGCTCGGCTCTTGTGTAGGAAATGGATTTAACGGGATTAGCTTTAACCGTTGCATAAAGAGTCTTTTGCTGACCCATATAATTGATATAAAACTCGTTGCTGTTGCCAAGCACCCAAGGCGTAAAGCGCTGGGAATCATCAATTGTTACGCCGTTTTCACCGTTTGTTTGAATGGTTTTTGAACCGTCTGCGGACTCAAAATAGAGTTCCCAGTATGCGTTCTTTTTACAGGTGTATTCGGTTATCTTCTGACCTTCGTATACAATTAACTTATCGCCCTCTTTGAAATTCGGGTGCTCGTAGTAGTATTTGTCATCCCATGAATCGTAGCGCGTATTGCCCTCGATATATTCATCGGTGCCTGCTCTGATATAATCAATTTTCGTTACGGGATTTGAAACTACCGTAATCGGAACATCAAATTCAAGTCCGCTGTATTCAACGGTAAAGGTGTGTTCAACGTTTGTTGCCCACGGTTCATTGTGTTTATTGCGTGAAATTGTATCAGCATAGGGGATAATCTCGTCGTTTTCATCGTAAAAATCGAAGCTGTAATCAACATCGCGGTAAGTATATTCAACGGCGTTGGTTTCACCCGTAAAAACAACCGATATTTTGTCGCCTTCCCTGAAATACGGGCTGTCATAATTAAAGAAATGACCGTATTCATCATCGTCTTCCCAACTGCCGTTTGTGTTTTCTATTACGGTAAACGGCTCAACGGGGATGAATTCAAAGGATGCAACCGGGTTCTGAACAATAGTAACGGGAATAGCTTTTCTGATACCCTTGTATTCAATGAATAACGTGTTGTTGTTTTCGCCGAGCTGAAGATGCTTGCCTACCTGATTCTGTTCATCAATAAACTCAACCTCAGGGTCGTTTCCCTCAAATTTAATTCTGTCGCCGGTCTCTTCGTTTAAAAAATAGTATCCGTCTTCAAAAAACTTAGCTGTGTAGACGAAGCGATTGTCATCGTTATCAATGATAGTTAACTTATCGCCTTCGCCGTATTTTACATAGCTGTAACAGAAGTAGTCTTGCGATTCTTCGTCTGTATCCCACCAGCCGTCGGTTTCAAAATACTCTGTAAACGGGTCGTCGGGTGTGAATTCAAAATCCTTAATCTCTCCGTCATATCCGAAAGCGGAAAAGGGTAAAAGCGTTACTGTCATCACAACTGATAGTAATAATGCCAAAGACTTTTTCATAAATACTCTCCTTTTCAAAAAATGTTTATAATCCTGTAATTTTAGTATAAATAATAAAAGTATGATAGTAAACAAAATTTCAAATATGTCATTGACAATTTTGGTATTGATTTTTATTTCACTTTGCACTATTATGGTCTTGAGGTGATAAAATGACTTTCGGTCAGGTAATTAATGAATATCTCAGCACTTATAATATCAGCGCTAAGCTTTTGTCCCAAAAAAGCGGCGTTTCCGCATCAACGGTAAGCAGGCTCAGGAATACCGCAGAAGGAATAACTATGTCCGATGAGCAGCTTGCCTCTATTGCAAATGCTATTGAAGAGCTTAGTAAAAACATCGTAAGCGCTGATGAGGTACGCGTTAAGCTCATTTCAAGTCAAAATTTTAAGGGTGAGGGAGTAAGAATTATTCCCGAAAACCTTAATTTGCTTATTGAACAGCTTAACATAAATGTGTCAGAGCTTTCAAAAAGCCTTAATTTTGATTCCTCATATCTTTCGCGTATAAGAAGCGGAAAGCGTAAGCCGGCGGATTCGCTAAGCTTTGCAAAAAGCATTAGCCGTTTTGCCGTTAAAAAGAGTACTGAAAAGGGAATGGAAAAGCAGCTGCGTGAGCTTATAGGCTCAAATAATAAAAGCCTGCAAGAGGATATTGCCTTGTGGCTTTGTGAAGGTGAAATTAAAAGAAGCAGCCGTATTGAAAACTTCTTAACAATACTTAATGATTTTAATCTTGATGAATATATTGAAAGCATTCATTTTAACGATATAAAGGTTCCAACTATCCCTTTTAATATCCCCGTTTCAAAAACCTACTACGGATTATCAGAGATGCGCAGGGGCGAGCTTGACTTTTTTAAATCCGCAATTCTTTCAAAATCAATGGAAGATGTGTTTATGCACAGTGAAATGCCTATGGCGGATATGGCAGAGGATGTTGCCTTCGGTAAAAAATGGATGATGTCAATTGCCGTGCTTTTGAAAAAAGGAATTCACCTTAATATCATTCATAATCTTGACCGTCCCTGGGATGAAATAATGCTTGGGCTTGAAGCATGGATACCTATCTATATGACCGGGCTTGTTTCACCTTACTATATTAAAAATCCCAATAAAGGCGTGTTCCGCCACTTAAACTATGTTTCTGGCACGGCTGCGCTCAGCGGAGAATGTGTTGAAGGTAAGCACAGTGAGGGAAGGTATTATCTAAGCCGCAGCAGGGAAGAAGTGACGTATTTTAAAGCACAGGCTGAAAACCTGCTTTCAAAGGCTTCTCCGCTTATGGAAATCTATACTGAGGAAAACGAATCTTCCTTTAATGACTTTCTCTCTTCTCATGAGGATTACTATGAGCTTGAAAGCGCAAAAAGCGTGTTCAAAAATATAAAAATTAATGTGTGTGAGGGTAAGTGGGTTTCGGTTTCCAAAAACAATTCGCCGCATATTCATTTCCTTATCTTCCACCCAAGGCTTGTTGAGGGAATAGCGTCATTTTCCGCCCCCGTCAGCGAATAAAAAAACACCCTACGGGGTGTTTTTTTATTCGCCAATGTAAGCGCCTTCGTTGGTGCAGATAAGGCTGTATTTACCAAAACGGTAAAACCTCTTTAATCCGCTGAGCTTTTCGCTTACATCGCTTACTATAAAGTCGCTTCTGTTAATTTTCCTGAGCTTGTTTTTACAGCAGACGTAAATGCCTTCTTCGTCCGAAGAAACAAAGCACGGCGCCGTAAAGGTGTCCGCTTCTCTTGAACCTATCCTTAAATCAAGGTTAAGCTTGTTTCCGTCCGCAAGGTAGCGTATAACGCAGTCCTCCTCCCTGCAGCAGCACCATACATATTCTCCGTCCGCAGCAAGTCCGGTAACGGTTTTGTCGTTGTAGGTAAGCGTTTTCTGCCACAGCATTTCGCCGTTTCTGTCGTACATTGCGCACTGTCCGTTGGAAAAGATTATAAAAACGTTTCTGTTCGGAAGAATAACTGCCTCGCAGTCCGTAAAATCGGCAATGCTTTCGCCGATTTTTTTAAATGCGGAATTGCCGAACTTTTTAATAAGGTATGCGTTTTTAGTAACAACCTCTTTTTCAAGCGTTTCAAGGTCAAGAATAAAGTATCCCGTCTTATAACCGCCCTCAACTGCCAGTGCTTTTTCCGCAAGTATAATCTTTCTGTCAGTGTACTTTACAACGTCAATAAGCTCTTTTGAAGTTATTTTAACCATAGCTTAATCCTCCTTACTGCTTGTAAGGAAACTTAAGGTCATAAGGCTGTCCGTAAGGTGAACGTTTTCAACAAGCACTTCGGGGTGAACCATTGCAATATCGTAGTTTGAAAAATTCCAGAAGCTCTTTATTCCGAGCCTGCAAAGCAAATCCGTAAGCTCCTTCATATCGTTTGATGGAATACATATTACCGCGCAGACAGGGGAGTTATCAATACAGAAATTTTCAAGATAATCAACATGGCGAACGGGAAGCCCGTGAATCATAGTTCCGCTCATTGCTTCGTTTTTATCAAAAATACCGATAAGCTTAAAGCCGCTCTGGCGCTGCATAATTTTGTTTGCAACCGCTTTGCCGAGGTTGCCCGCGCCTATGAGAATTGTTTTCTGCTCGCGGTTAACGCAAAGTATTTCGCCTATTTTAGCGTGCAGCTCGGGTACGTTGTAGCCGTAACCCTGCTGTCCGAAACCGCCGAAGCAGTTAAAATCGTGGCGGATTTGCGAAGCCGTAAGCCCCATCCTTTCCGAAAGCTCGTTTGAGCTGATTCGCGCAATACCGTTGTTCTTAAGGTTTTCAAGAAAACGGTAATACCTCGGAAGCCTTTTTATTACCGAAATTGAAATATTACTTTCTTTCATCTTTATCACCGTTATTTCATGTTAGTGATTGTTTCCATTACGTAATTGCCGAATTCCTCGCAGGTGCAGCCTGTGTCGCGGCCGGTAATGGTAAGCTTCTTTTCGTCGAACATACATTTGTCAAGCGCTGCTTCAAGAGCGTCAGCCTCTTTCTGATAGCCGATGTGTGAAAGCAGCATTACCGTTGCCCTGAGCATTGAACACGGGTCAGCGTACTTGCCTCTGCCCTCTGCAAGCATACGCGGAGCAGAGCCGTGAATAGCCTCAAACATAGCGTATTTCTTGCCTATGTTTGCGCTTCCTGCGGTACCAACGCCGCCCTGGAATTCGGCAGCCTCGTCTGTAATGATGTCGCCGTAAAGGTTCGGAAGAACGAATACCTTAAAGTCCTTCCTCCTTGCAGGGTCAATCAGCTTTGCCGTGGTAATGTCAATGAACCAGTCGTCAGTAATGATTTCGGGATATTCCTCGCCAACCTTCTTTGCTATGTTAAGGAACTTACCGTCCGTGGTTTTAATGATGTTAGCCTTTGTAATAATAGAAACCTTTTCCTTGTGGTTTTTTCTTGCGTATTCATAAGCAAGGCGCGCAATTCTTTCACAGCCCTCCTCGGTAGCAACGGTAAAGTCAACCGCAAGGTCGTCTGTAATGTTAACGCCGTATGAGCCAACCGCGTAACCGCCCTCCGTGTTTTCACGGAAGAAGGTCCAGTCAATGCCTTCCTCGGGAACCTTAACGGGACGAACGTTTGCAAAAAGGTCAAGCGCCTTTCTCATTGCAACGTTTGCGCTTTCGATGTTCGGCATGCCGTCGCCCTGGTGCGGAGTGGTAGTCGGGCCTTTAAGTATAACGTGGCAAGCTTTAAGCTCCTCAAGCACGTCGTCGGGAATTGCTTTAAGATGTGCAATTCTGTTTTCAATGGTAAGACCGTCAATAACCTTGAACTTAATCTTGCCCTTAGTAACCTCGTCCTTGAGCAGGAACTCAAGAACTCTCTGGCTTTCCTTTGTAATAATCGGGCCTATGCCGTCACCGCCGCAGATGCCTATAACTATTGTGTCAAGGCTCTTGTAGTCGGTGAATTCCTTTTCGGTTTTAATTCTTTTAGCTCTTTCAAGCTGAGTTTCCATTAAGACTCTGAACTTGGCAACCGCCTCGTCAAGAATTTTGTTTTCCAAATCAGTCATTGAATTTTCCTCCGTTATTTGTTCATTTCTCTTGTGTAATCAAGAAGTCCGCCGCAAAGCAGCATAGCCCTCTGACGCTCTGAAAGGTGGCTTGAATCAAGCTTGTATTCTTCGCCCTTTGTAAGGTTTTTAAGGATTACCTGAGTGCCGTTTTTGATTGCCTCTCTGATTCCGTCAAGAGCAAGCTCGTCAAGCTGGTCAATTCTGTCGTAATCCGCTTCGTTTTCAAACGTGAAGGGAAGAATACCCGCGTTAACAAGGTTTGCAACGTGAATTCTTGCAAAGCTCTTTGTAATAACAGCCTTAACGCCGAGGTAAAGCGGAACAAGCGCCGCGTGCTCTCTTGAAGAGCCCTGACCGTAGTTTGCACCGCCAATAACAAAGCCCTTGCCTTCAGCCTTGATTCTTTCGGGGAAGGTTTCGTCGCATACGCCAAAGCAGTACTGCGAAAGGTGTGGGATGTTTGAACGGTAGGGGAGTATCTTCGCGCCCGCAGGCATAATGTGGTCTGTTGTAATGTTATCTCCTACCTTAAGGATAGCCTTTGCCCTGATGTCTCCGGGGAGAGGTTCTGTTTTCGGGAAGGGCTTAATGTTCGGTCCTCTGAGAACCTCAACGTTCTTTGCCTCCTCCGAAGTTGCGGGCGGTTCAATCATATTGTCGTTAACAATGAACTTTTCGGGCATTTCAACCTTCGGAGCCTCGCCGAGCTCTCTCGGGTCTGTAAGGTATCCCGTAAGCGCAGAAGCAGCCGCAACCTCGGGGGAAACAAGGTAAATCTTGCCGTCCTTTGTGCCTGAACGTCCTTCAAAGTTTCTGTTGAAGGTACGCAGTGAAACGCCGCCGCTGTTCGGGCTCTGTCCCATACCGATACAAGGACCGCAGGCGCTTTCAAGAATTCTCGCACCCGCGTTAATCATATCCGAAAGTGCGCCGTTGAGCGCAAGCATATTGAGTACCTGTTTTGAACCCGGAGCAATGCAGAGCGAAACGCTCGGGTCAACTGTCTTGCCCTTAAGAATAGCCGCAACCTTCATCATATCCGTGTATGAGGAGTTCGTGCAGGAGCCTATTGCAACCTGGTCAATCTTAAGTCTGCCGATTTCATCGGTGGTTTTAACGTTGTCCGGCATGTGCGGGCAAGCCGCCATAGGAGTAAGGCTGCAAAGGTCAATGTCAATTATTTCATCATATTCCGCGTCAGAGTCGGGAAGAATTTCAACCCAGTCTTTTTCACGTCCCTGTGCCTTAAGAAAAGCAAGGGTAATTTCATCTGACGGGAAAATAGATGTTGTAGCGCCGAGCTCAGCGCCCATATTTGTAATTGTAGCCCTCTCGGGAACGGATAAGGTTTTAACGCCTTCTCCGCCGTATTCAATAATTTTGCCAACGCCGCCCTTAACACTCATAATTCTGAGTACCTCAAGAATTACGTCTTTAGCGGAAACCCACGGCTTAAGGTAGCCCGTAAGGTTAATTCTCGTCATTTTAGGCATCGGTATGTAGTATGTTCCGCCGCCCATAGCAACTGCAACGTCAAGTCCGCCCGCACCCATTGCGAGCATACCTATACCGCCGCCGGTCGGCGTGTGGCTGTCGGAACCGATTAAGGTCTTGCCGGGAATACCAAAGCGTTCAAGGTGTACCTGGTGGCAGATTCCGTTACCCGGGCGTGAAAAGTAAATGCCGTGCTTTTTGGTAACCGTCTGAATAAAGCGGTGGTCGTCGGCATTTTCAAAGCCCGTCTGTAAAGTGTTGTGGTCAATGTAAGCAACCGAACGCTCGGTCTTAACCCTGTCAACACCCATAGCTTCAAATTCAAGGTACGCCATCGTACCTGTTGCGTCCTGTGTTAAGGTCTGGTCAATGCGAAGTCCTATTTCGCTGCCAACCTTCATCTCGCCTTCAACAAGGTGAGCCTTAATGAGCTTTTGCGCAAGTGTAAGTCCCATTAGTTTTCCTCCAAACTTGTTAAATTTTTTATCAAACTTATTTTATAATATATCAATTATAATGTCAATAATTTAACAATAAAAACAGGCGAATTTTCGCCTGCTTTTAATAATCTACTTTTAAGTTTTCTTCAGCCTCGGCAACTTTGAGCATAATCGCACATTCAATGCGCTTTCTGTGCAGCTCGCAGCCGAATTTGTAAACGCCGTTTACGCTGCCCGTTGTATGGTAAGCGTTAGCAGCGCAGCCGCCCGAACAGTAAAGCTTTGCAAAGCAGTCCTTACATTCTTCGTGGGAATAAACGTTGCAGGTTCTGAACTGTTCAAGAATTTCGGGATGTGTAATTCCTTCGTATATGTTACCGAGCTTAAAGCTTTCCTCGCTTACAAACTGGTGGCAGGGGAAAAGGTCTCCGCTCGGCGTAACCGCCATATATTCCGTGCCGACTCCGCAGCCGCTTATGCGTTTAACAATGCAGGGCCCGCCTTCAAGGTCAATCATATAGTGATAAAAGGTAAAGCCGTTGCCGTTTCTGTAACGCTTCAGCATTTCGTCTGCAAGAATTTCATACTGCTGTTTAAGTACGGGCAAATCGCTCTCTTTAAGCGCCCACGGCTCATCGGGAGGGCATACAACAGGCTCAACGGAAAGCTCTTTAAAGCCAAGGTCAGCCATGTGAATTAAATCCTTTGAAAAGTCCGTGTTAAAGTGGGTATAGGTTCCGCGGATGTAGTAATCCTTCTGTCCTCTCGCGTCTGCAAAGCTTCTGAATTTGTCAACAATCAAATCGTAGCTGCCCTTGCCGTTTTGAGTCCTTCTGAGCCTGTCGTGAACGCATTTGCGCCCGTCAAGCGAAAGAACAACGTTGCTCATTTCTCTGTTGCAAAATCCTATAACCTCGTCGTCAACAAGAACGCCGTTTGTTGTTAAGGTAAAACG
>JAFYGD010000217.1 GCA_017543415.1 Eubacterium sp.
AAACGATACCGAAGTTTACCGCCTTTGCGCGCGAACGCAGCTCCTTGGTAATAAACTCCTCGGGAACGCCGAAAACCTGGGAAGCGGTAATTGTATGAATATCGTCTCCGTTATTGAATGCGTTAATCATATTTTCATCGCCCGAAAGGTCTGCAAGAACGCGCAGCTCAATCTGGCTGTAGTCAGCGTCAACGAGAAGGCAGCCCTCCTTTGCGGTGAAGAACTTACGCATTTCACGCCCGAGCTCGGTTCTTACGGGAATATTCTGTAAATTGGGCTCAAGGGAGCTGATACGTCCCGTTCTTGTTTCAACCTGATTAAACGAGGTATGAATTCTTCCGTCCTCACCTATAACCTTAATCAAGCCGTCACAGTAGGTTGATTTGAGCTTTGAAAGGCTTCTGTATTCCAGAATCTGCTCAATTACAGGATGATAGGTGCGCAGTCCTTCAAGCACCTCCGCATTTGTTGAATAACCCGTTTTGGTTTTCTTTTTGCAGGGAAGCTCAAGCTTTTCAAACAGCGCTTCGCCGAGCTGCTTCGGCGAATTGATATTGAATTCATATCCGACTGACTGATAAATAAGCTGCGTTAATTCGTCAATGCGAACCGCAAGCTGCTTTCCGAATTCCTCAATCCCCTTTTTATCACAGGAGAAGCCCTCAACCTCCATTTTTGCAAGCACTCTTGCAAGCGGAAGCTCAATATCCGTTAAGAGCTTTGACTGATTAGCCTCTTCAATTAGGGCATTCGTTTTTTCAAAAAGCGGCATTAAAACCGCTGCAAACGCAACGTTTTCATCCTCTCCGCCGAGGGGATTTTTATATTCGGGCTTTGCAACGCCGTATTCAAGGCAAAGGTGGTCGATTGAGTAATTACTGTCTGACGGCTTTAAGATATACGCGCTCAGCATAAGGTCGCCGCAGATGTTTTTACAGTCTGTGCCGAGCTTTGCGGCAAGGCGGTGGAGCACCTTTGAATTGTAGGTATATTTTTTAATTGAGTCATCCTCAAAATACGCTTTGATAAAGGCTTCAAAGCCCTCCGTTTCCTGCGCTATGCCGATAATTTCATCACCGAAGGCAAAAAGAATATCGGTAATTTCACCGTCAACCGTAACGTGATAGGAATAGCTTTCGCCGCACATTTTTGAAAGCAAATCTGCGGTGTCCGCACAAGAGGTAAAGCTGATTTCACGCGGCTTTTCCTCCTCAACCTCCGCCGCTTCGTTTGCATTCAGGTTGAACTTGGGAATAAGCGAATACAGCTCAAGCCTTACCATTTCCGAAACTGCGGCTCGGGAATCCGCACATTTAACCCTGTACGCTTCAAGGCTTTTTTCAACGGGTGCGTCGCACCTGATTTCACCTAGCTCAAGGGAAAGATAGGCGTTATCCTTATCTCTTTCAAGCTTTGCCTTAACGCCTGCTTTAATATCAAGCGAAGCAAGGTTTTCATAAATGTAATCAATGCTTTTATACTTTGCTATTAATTCAAGCGCGGTTTTGGGACCTACGCCCTGAACGCCGGGGATATTATCGGAACTGTCGCCCTGAAGCGCCTTTACCTGAATAAGCTGCTCGGGCGTTACGCCGTACTCCTCCATTATAGCCTTTTCGTCGTAAATATCCGTCTGCGCCTGGCCCATTTTCGTTCTTGCAAGAAGAACCTTAACGCCGCCGTGGGCAAGCTGAAGCGAGTCCCTGTCACCCGTGGCGATAAAGCACTCGTCGCCGTTTTTTCTGCACTCAAGGGCAAGGGTGCCGAGAATATCGTCCGCCTCCCAGCCCTCGCACTCAACGCACTTATAGCCGAGCAGAGTAAGCAGGTTTTTTAGCACGGGCATCTGCTGACGGAGCTCGTCGGGCATAGCGTGGCGCCCCGCCTTATATGCATCGTACATTTTATGGCGGAAGGTCGGCGCATGAACGTCAAAGGCAACGGCTACCGAATCGGGCTCGCTGATGCCTTCAAGCTTTAAAAGAATATTTAAAAAGCCGTAAATGGCATTTGTATAGTCTCCGTTTTTTGTTGTAAGCAGCCTTATACCGTAATAAGCGCGGTTTACAATGCTGTTACCGTCAAGAACAAGAAGTTTCATAACAACGCTCCATAAAGTAATTTCATAAAATAATTTATAATATTATATCATAAATATTAGTGATTTACAATCAATGACTTGAATTTTAAATATAAATAGATTACAATATTAACAACAAATTTTTGGCGAGGGTAAAATGTATTACAGAACTCATGTTGAAATTGATTTGAATAATCTTGAATATAACGTTGAAAACGCTAAAAAAAGGTTGCCCGAAGGCGTTAAGCTTTTAGAAATAATCAAAGCGAACGCCTACGGTCACGGCGCCGTTGAAATAGGAAAATTCCTTGACGGTAAGTGCGACTTTTTCGGCATTGCGTGTATGGAGGAAGCGCTTGAATTAAAGGCGGCTGACATTAAAACGCCGCTGCTGATTTTAGGCTACGTTTCACCGAGCGACTTTGAGGCGGTTGTTAAATACGACATAAGAATACCGATTTTCCGTTTTGACGACGCCGTGGCGCTTTCGGCAGAGGCGAAAAAGCAGGGCAAAACCGTCCCCTTCCACTTCTGCGTTGACACGGGAATGAGCAGAATAGGCTTTCAGGTAAGCGAAGCGGACGCCGATATCTGCAAAGAGATTGCAGGGCTTGAGGGCATTTACCCCGAAGGACTGTTTTCGCACTTTGCAACGGCTGACGAAAGCGATTTGAGCAAGGCAATTAAACAGAGAGAGCTTTTTGATTCCTTTATTGAAATGCTTGAAAGAAGAGGAATTGAAATTCCGATTAAACACATAAACAACAGCGCGGGTTTAATGGTGTTCAACAAGTACTACGATATGTGCAGAATGGGAATTACAACCTACGGTCTTTACCCTTCGCACGAGGTTGACAAATGCCTTCTTGACATCAGACCCGTTATGAGCTGGAAAACGCACGTAACACACATTAAAACGCTCCCCGCAGGGAGAGAGATTTCCTACGGCGGAACGTTTAAAACCGAAAAGGATACGGTTGTTGCAACAGTTTCAGTTGGGTATGCAGACGGTTATCCGCGCTGCCTTTCAAACCTCGGCAGAGTTATTATTGGCGGTAAATACGCAAGGATACTCGGCAGGGTTACAATGGACCAGATTATGGTTGACGTTACCGATATACCAGGCGTTAAGGTTGAGGACGAGGTTGTACTTGTAGGAAAACAGGGTGACGCCGTAATTACCATGGAGGAGGTCAGCGAAGCGGCCTACAGCTTTAATTACGAGCTGCCCTGCAGGATTTCACCGAGGGTACACAGGGAATACATTAAATAATTATAAACTATCATTGCATTTGTTACACAGGTTGTTGACAAATGCAATTTTATTTTATACAATTAAATTGTTCAAACGAAAAGAGGTATTGATATGGACGATATATACAACGCGCTTAAGCTTGAAAATCAGCTTTGCTTTCCGCTTTACGCATGCTCAAAAGAGGTTGTAAAGAGATACAAGCCCTTCCTTGACGAGCTTGATTTAACTTATACGCAGTATATTACAATGATGGTAATGTGGGATAAAAAGAGCATAAACGTAAAGGAGCTCGGCGAAAGCCTATTCCTTGATTCGGGCACGCTGACTCCCCTTCTTAAAAAGCTTGAAGCAAAGGGCTATATCAGCCGCGAGCGCTCAAAGGAGGACGAAAGAAACCTGATTGTAACGATTACGAAAAAGGGCGACGCGCTTAAGGAGAAAGCAGTTGGCGTTCCCGTTCAGATGAGGCAGTGCGTTAACCTTACAAGCGAGGAAGCTAAAACGCTTTACAGGCTTCTTTAC
>JAFYGD010000218.1 GCA_017543415.1 Eubacterium sp.
ATCCTTTGGAAATAATCGCTCCTTCTGTGGTACTTTGCGTTATCCGTTCTTCTGTCCATCTGAAGCTTGCCGACCTTCTTTGAAAGCGGCATAAAGGCAAATACCACCGCAAAGATTATAAGAAGGCAGACGGGGTCAATTGTTACAAGCACGGAGCTTACGGCAACGAGCGCAATAAGGTCCGCAAAGTAATTCCTTACAAGGTTCATCAGGTTCTGAATATTATCCGACGAGCTTTCAATCGTCAGAATAAAATCAGTATAAAAATCGGGATTATCGTAGGAGGCAAGGTCAAGCTCACGCGCCTTTTCGTAAAGGCGTTTATTAAGCCCGTAATAAACCTTTTCCTTTGCCATATTCCAGTAAAATTCCCTGAACAGCCAGGAGAAAACTCTGCTGAAAATAAGTATTCCCGCAATTACGCCGACCGCATAATAAATTCTTTCAAGGCGTTCGCCGCTTTCGTAAACGTCAATAACATACTTGATACCGATAACGCTTATCAGCCTTGTCGGCAGGAACATTACAACGCCCCATACAAGCTCGCCGATAACGTAGAGCGGGTCAACGGTATAAAGCAGCCTGATGAAGAAGAAAATGTTTGAAAGCATTGAATGTTCTTTATTATTATTCTTCATCCCGACTCACCTCCCCGCCGTTATAGCTTGAAGCCTGAAGGGTAAACATTTTTGCGTACTCCCCGCCGTTTTTCATAAGCTCGGCGTGGGTTCCCGTTTCCTCAAGCGCTCCTCGGTTAAGAACGATAATCCTGTCGCTTAAAACCGCGCTTGCAAGACGGTGGGAAATATACATTACCGTTTTGCCCTTGGTTGCGCTAATCAGGTTTTCGTACATATTATATTCGGCAATCGGGTCAAGAGCCGAGGAGGGTTCGTCAAGCACGGCGATTTCAAAATCCCTTGCAAAAAGACGCGCGGTTGAAACCTTCTGATTTTCACCGCCGGAGAGTCCAACGCCCTCCTTATCAAACTCCTTGGTTAAAACGGTATCGCCGCTGCTTTTAAGCTTTTCAATTTTATCCCACACTCCGCTTTTAACAAGCGCTTCACGGGCGAAAAGCTTTTCGTCGGTGTCGCACTCCTTGCACATAACGTTTTCGTAAACTGAAACTGCAAAGTTTTTGTAATCCTGAAATACGGTTGCAAAAACTCCGCGAAGAGAGGAAAGAGCATATTCCTTAATGTTAATTCCGTTATAGAGTATTTCGCCCTCATCGGGGTCATAAAAACGGAGAAGGAGCTTAACGAGGGTTGACTTGCCTGCGCCGTTTACGCCTACAACGGCAATGCTTTCGCCCTTATTAACCGTAAAGGAAAGGTTGTTGATTGCAGCCCTTTCGGCGCTCGGATACTTAAAGGTTACGTTTTTAAATTCAAGAGTTTCAAAGCTTCCCGCTTCAAGCTTTCCGTCGGTTATTTTAGGCTCATAGTCAAAGTACTTATGAAGATTATCAAAATACAAAGCAAGCTCGGAAATGCTTGAAAACGCATTTGCAATATCGTCAACCGCACCGCGCACCGAGGTGATAGAGGAAAGTACAACCGAAAAGCCCGAAACGGTCATTGTATCGGTATTGACGAACTGATAGCCCGCATAGGCATAGGTTCCGATAATAGGGATAAACTCCGAAAACAGCGAGCCCAGAAAGCTGTAAACAAACAGCCCGAAGCCGTACTTTTTAAGAATCAAAAGGTTTGAATCAATAGCGCCCTTAAAGCGCTCCATTAATACCAGAAAGATATTTGAGGTACGCATATCCTTTGAATAATCGCGAAGGAACATAGTACGCTGAATATACGCTTTGATACGGTTGTTCTTCGTCATTTCAAGGTCACGCTTATAGACGTACCTGCTTTTTACAACCTGAACCGCGAAAACGAAAATAATCGGCGCAAGGAAAAGAAGGTACGCGGGGTCAATTGTTGCAACCGTACCTGCAACAAAGGCAAAGGATATTAAGTTACCGATTATAAGCGATACGCTTTCGTTAAAAAGATGATAATAGCTTCTTGTAATAATGTTGGTTGCCCTTTGGTAAATATCGTAAAAATCAGGGTTCTCATAGCAGGAAACGTCAAGCTCCGCCGCTTTTTCAAAAATTTTGGCGTTAAGATTTTTTAAAAACTTTTTTGAGCCTACGGCGTTTATATAATCAAAAAACCAGCTTGCGCCCTTGGCAATAACCGCAGTTGCCGTAAAAAGCAGAAGGTAACGCACGTAGACTCTGAAATCGCGTTCGCCTTCTATTATGCTTAAAAGCGTTTTTAAAAACAGTATGTTCTGAATAAAATAGCTGAAAACCATATCAATGGTCATAACTATTACGGACGAGAGAAAATACATTATATCCGCGCTCCAGATTGTTTTTGCCGCATAAATTACGTTTTTAACAATCGGCGCTTTTTCCTCATGCGCTTCTATCCACCGCATTAAGCCTCCTCCTTTCGTTACAAATAAACCGCATTGTAAAACTGTCAATGCGGTTATTATAATACTCTATTTATTTTTAGTCAAGAAAGAAGGGCTTTTTTTAACAGTTTGCTATGATTTCATCTGCTTTTGCATTTCGTCCCTTATTTTTGCAAGAATACGCTTTTCAAGGCGTGAGATATAGGACTGGGAAATTCCCATTTTATCGGCAAGCTGCTTTTGGGTGCAGGGCTGCGCCCCGTCCATACCGAAACGCAAATCCATAATTCTTCTTTCCTTTTCCGGAAGGGCGTTAACAACACGGCGCAGCAGGCGCTTTTCGTCCTCAAGCTCAATATCCTCGCTGATTTCATCAGGCTCGGAGCCAAGCACATCGCGCAGGGTGAGCTCGTTACCGTCCCAGTCGGTTGAAAGAGGCTCGTCAAATGAAAGCTCAATTTTTGAATTTGAAGCCTTGCGCAGGTACATCAGTATTTCATTTTCAATACAGCGGGAAGCGTAGGTTGCAAGCTTAATATTTTTATCCGGGTCAAAGGTTTTGACAGCCTTCATAAGACCGATAGTTCCTATTGAAACAAGGTCCTCCGCGCCCGCAGAGGGGCTGTCAAACTTTTTGGCTATGTAAACAACAAGCCGCAGGTTATGGATTACAAGCAAATCGCGGTGGGTTTCATCGCCGCGGCGAAGCTCGTCAAAAACGGTTTCCTCCTCCTCTTTAGTAAGCGGAGGCGGGAGCGTTTCCGGGCCGTTAATGTAGTTGCAAAGCTGCCTTGCTCTGATTTTTAAAACTATGTAATTCAGTATTTTATTAAACATTCTTATCACCTAAACCGATAGTATTTCGGGATTGAAAACCGCTGAATAATCCTCGCTGCACAGCGAATCCGAAAGAGCAACATAAACCGCATTTGCGGTTTTTACTCCCCTGTTGTTTTTTATTTCCACCCTGTCGGGCTTGAACGCCTGAAGATAGGAGGAGTTGCTTACCGTTGACGCGGGAATAAGGCGCATATTTTCAGGTGCGAGCGCGCTTACCTTTTCGCTTTTTACAACAATTACGCTTTCGCCCGAAAACGGCTCGCGAAGGCGGTTGCCGTTATCGGCAAGGGCAAAAAGCGTAACGCTCTGCCCCTGCCTTTCAATTTTAAGCGTATATATTTCGCCCGAAGAAACGCGGCGGTTATATACCCTTACAACCGCACAGGCAATAACATACGCAAAAAACGCGCTTAAAAGCAAGCCCCTTGCGCCGATATCAAAATAAACGGTACCGTTATTTACCGCTATCCTGTTAC
>JAFYGD010000219.1 GCA_017543415.1 Eubacterium sp.
ATTCCCTTGACAGCGTCGTCGAGCGAATAGGTCCAGACACCGTCAACATAAGAATTCTCCCAGTCAAAAGCGCCGGATGCAAGAGGCTCGGATGCGGAATCAATCAGCACCGCTTTGATTCTTGTTGAGCCGAATTCAATGCCGAGGCTTTCCTTACCCGTAAGAACAAGCTTTTCCATAGCCAACCTCCGTTAAATCAGATTTTCCCATAATAAACTATTATAAATATACAATATAAAGATATTACATTCAAGAATTAAAAAATGTCAATTTAATGACAAAAAAAGAAGGGCTTGCGCCCTTCTTCTTTTTTGATTATTTAGCTTTAACAGCCTTTGACCATTTACCGTTATAGGTTTTGCCTGAATACTTGTTGAAGGCCCTTACACGGAACTTTGTTCCTTTCTTTGCCTTAACGGTTGCCTTGGTTGTTTTTGCTTTTTTAATTGTTTTAACGGTTTTCCACTTACCGCCCTTATACTGCTGAACCTGATAGCCTTTAGCGCGGGCAGCCTTTTTCCATTTAAGGGTTACCTTGCCGCTCTTTGCGGTTGCCTTTAAGCCTTTAACCTTTGCCGGGGTAACGTTCTTAACGCTTGCGGTAACCTTAATTGTTGCGGTATCAGCCTTAACGGTTGCCTTATTTGTTTTTGAAACAACCTTGCCGTTAACGCTTACGCTTTCAACAACGTAGCCCTTATTAGGAGTTACGGTAATAGTTACGTTATCGCCGTAAACTGCGTTTGTCTTAGAGGGCTTAACCTTTGCGTTTTTAACCGAGCTTACAACCTTTGCATAGCTTGTTTCAACATTAAGCTTATATGCGGTAGGAGTAATTTCAAAGTCAAAATCATCTAAGTCATCATCGTCATCGTCATAGGAATCGCCGGTAATAATCTTTTTGTTCATTGACCAGAGGTCGTCTTCATCGTCAATATCGGTTTCAGAAGCCTCAGCCTCATAACCGATGAAACAGCCGGGAAGAGTTGTACCTACAAGCTTTGTTCCGTCAAGAGTGTTTTTAGTTGCATATTCGGAAGCAACAAGCTTATCATTCTTTACGTCATAGGTATAGGTATCGCCATAGCCGTAAACATATACGCCGTTAAGGAATAGGCCGTTTTTGCCGTAACCGAGGTTGCCGCTGTAAACTACAACGGGAACTGACGGGTCTGTTGTATAATCGGTAAAATCGTCACTTTCAAGCGAAAGCTTTGAAGAGCTCCATCTCTTACCGTCAAAGCTGATAACAGCCGGTAATTTACCGCTTTCAACAGCGCCGTATACACCGTAAAGCTTATTTTCATACTGAATAAACTTTGTATATGCTCTTCCCTCAGGAAGTGAAGCGCTGCTCTTAACAAATTCCTTCTTAGTGGTATCAAAGGTATAAACATTGCTGCTGTAAGCAAGGTTATCATAACCGCCGAGAAGATAAATTGTTCCGTTATAAGCTGCAAGCGAAGAGCCGAACATTGCGTCCTCGGGAAGCTCGCAAAGCTTAACTGTTTCACCTGTTTCAATATCATAGCAGCCAAAAGCATTATCATAGCCTATAATCATTCCGTTGCTTGCTGTAATGCTTTTGATTACTGCAAAGAAGATATAGCCGTTGGAATAGGTTGCTGCAGAAACGTAGCAATCAAGGGCTTCAAATTCATCCTTGGATTCAAAAAGCTTTGTTGCGTCAATAGGCATAAGCGATTCTTCATAGTTATAAACCGCCATATCTTTATCATATGAAATTGAGCCTATTGAATAACCGTATATAAAGTATGCCTTATCGCCTGCAGGAAGTACAAAGCTTCCGTCAGTGATTCCGAAGGGCTCGCCTTCAACCTCTTTTGAAAGCTCAATTAGCTTTTTGTTTGAAACAAGACCGGTGTATTCATCCTTACCGATTGCGTTTTCAACCTCAACAGTAATTTTATTTGTACTGTAATTCTTATCGGCAACAACGATTTCATTATTACCTGACGACGCAGGAGTTACCTCTGTTCCGTTTACCTTTACGGTGGTTACGTCCCTGAAGGAGCCGTCAATTGTAATCTGGCCCTTTTCGTTATACCCTGCATTGAAAATCATTGGAGGAATTTTTTCCGGATTTTCAAGAGAGATAACTCTTCCGGTTTCAATCTGCTCCTTAAGACCTTCAACGTAACGTCCGGTATTTTTAACCATATTTACAACGTCGCGCGCTGTTGCATCAGGATAAGCATTTTTTACAAGCGCAACCGCACCTGCAACATAAGGAGTTGCCATAGAGGTACCGCAGTAAAAATCATACTTTTCAAAATCGGCGGTATCTACGTCCTGATAGCTGATGGCAAAATCATCAAAGGTATATTCGGTTCCCTTTTCATAGGATTCTGCAATAAGAACAATTTTTCTGTCCTTACCCTTAAGGAGAACCTTATCCTTAGGATTAACGTTATAGAAAACGTGGTCCCAATATGTTCCGCCGTTGCCGCCGCCGAACTGTCCTACAGTATAGCTGTAAACCAAATCTTCAAAGTTATCCTTTATTTCATAATCAGCAGGAACATCGGCTGCAAGCATAAAGCTTTCAGTATTACTTGAAGTCATGAAGCTTACGCTGTAGCTTTTGCTTTCATCGGCAACTGAATACGGTATTTCAAGGCAGTAAAGAAGTGCGTTAACGTCTTCCTCATCCTCGGACGTTTCAATTTCATCCTGAGTTGTAATAGTAAGGCTTTTGCCCTCTGTTCCGAAATGCTTATCGGTTTGGGAAACAGTTACGTTTGTTGAAAAATCAACGTTGAAGAATTCCTTGCTGTCCTCATGTGAAATTGCAACAGGTGTAGGATATCCCAAATCACCGGAACTGAAGGTTGAATCATAATTCTGGTACTGTTCAACAAGGGCTGCTTTCTTTTCATCGGTATAAATTGACGGATTAAAGCAGTCATAGCAAACGGTTGAAAGAATATCGGTACCGGGAGCTGCAACGTCAACCTTGGTTTTTGAATAGTTTGAGAAGGCTGCAAGCTCATCCTTTTCATTTGTTGCACCAACAGTAAGCTGATAAGGGCTGTCACAGGATGCAGGAGTTGTAAACACAGGCTCATCAAGCTCTATCTTACCGAAAATAGAATCCATTTCTGTTCTGCCCTCGGTAATATCGGTTGCTTCGTTACCTGCTGCAACAAGTGAAACAACGCCCCTTTCACCGAATTTATCAAAGATTTCGGTAAATGCGTCTATTTCCTCCTGAGGGCCTTCGCCGCCCCAGGAGTTACTGATAGCAATAACGTTTTCGCCAAGGTCAAGCGCTCTGTTGATATAATCGTATGAAGCAAGTACATCCTCTGTAAATCCGGAGCCGTCCTCATCAAGCCACTTAACAGGCATAATTTTTGTATTGCTCTTATTGATACCGCTTATACCGGCTTCGTTATCCGCAGCTGCGGCAACAATACCTGCACAGTGAGTACCGTGGCCGTTATCGTCCTGAGGGTCGCCGTCATTGTTTACAAAGTCATAGCCGTGTTCGCCGAGAAGGCGTGAGCCGTGAGTATTGGTCCATACGTTATTCATATCCTTGAATTCGGGATGAGTAAGGTCAAGACCCGTATCAACAATAGCTACAATCTGTTCCTTTTCGGAAGCGGAAGCCTTTTCCCAAAGGCCTTCGGCATTAACATCGCTGTTTGCGGTACCGCCGTTCTGGCCGTTATTTTCAAGTGCCCACTGGTACTTTGAATAAGTGTCATTTGTAATATCAAGCGCTCTTTTTTTAGTATTTGGGAACGCATACTTAACGGCGGGGTTTTTTCTGAGCTTCTTAACAAGCTGAGCAGCCGTATACTTATTTGATTTGAGCACTGCTACATTAAGCTTATTCTTTTTATTTTTTCCGCTGAAGGAATATGTGCTTTTAAGCTTAATGTTTTTTCCGTAATGGCTTGAAGCATTAGCCGCCTTAAGATAGCCTTTATCTGCGGAGGCTTTAAGAACGATAATTACTTCGCCCTCTTTATACTCCGTTTTTTCACCCTTATCTGCAAGGGTTGTAAACGCCGGTACTGCTGCGCCGGCAGTCATAGGAAATGCTGCAAATGAGCATACCATAATTGCAGAAAGAAATACTGCAAGTGATTTTTTAAATAATTTCATAAACTTTCTCCTTTAAAAAATATTGAAATAAAATGTTTTTTCTGTCACCTCCATATATTAGTACGTTAATATCGTAAAACATTACAATATTTTTATAACATTAAATAATAGAAAAATCAACAATAATTCAACTATTTATTATGCTTTTTATACGTTTTTCAAGCTTTGTTTCATAGATTGAAAGAATCACATTATAAAGCTTTTCATAAATCAGGAACAAAACGTTGAAAAGAATTATAAACAACGGGAAGCCCCACTTACCGAGGTCGTTATCAAACGGGATTCCGAAAATATAAACAAGAATAAGCTGCGAAGTAAGTATTCCCGCATTGAAAATCAATACCTTTACAGCAAGCGAAAGCGCCTTTGGCTTAAAGGAATCAAGCTTTTCCTTAATCAGCGGATAATAACCGAAAAAGAAAAGATAAACAAGCCCCGTTTCCTTATCGGGAAGGAAAAGAAGGCTTAATATGCTTACGGAAAAGAACACACATAACGCGTATTTGCGCGAGAAGGTTTTGTTAAGCATCATCATTATGAGCCCGCAGAGCTGCGGCGTCAGATAAGCAAAAATCCAGATTACCGAGCCGAGATAAAGCAGGACAAACGAAAGCCCCGCCATAACTCCCGCAAAGGCAAGTGAAGTAGTTTTTTTCAAAATATACCGCCTTTTTACAGTTATTTTCAGTTCAATTTTACTGTAATTCGGCATACAAAATGTGTAAAATATATGAATTATTCGTTAAAAATTTATTTATTTTGCGTTTTCCTATTTACAATCAGGCCTTTTCAAATTATAATGCATAATGTATTAACATATCAAAGAGGTGTTCACTTTTGAAAAAAAGCATAGCAATTTTACTTGCTCTTGCCGTTCTTATTTCCTCTGCATTTGTGGCATGTAAGAAGGACGAACCGGCAGATACTTCCGAAAGCGGAATAGAAGATGCGGCTAATGAGTACGGTTTTGAAAACGTTCCCGTAACGGACGAGAACGGAGAAGAGGTTACCGATGAAAACGGCAAAACCGTAACAACGGAAATTGCAGTTGAATACGAGGTTGACAAAAAAGGCAAAACCATTGCAAAGGTGCTTGACAATAATGGTGATGTTGTTACCGACAAGCACGGAAAAGCGGTAACTGTTGATACCGATGTTGAAATTACAACAAGGCCTAAAAACCCGACAACGAAAAAATCAAATAAGAAAAAGAAAACTACCGAAAGCACAACGGTTAAGCCTAAGGAGGGCGACGCTACAACAGAGCCTGAGGTTACCACAAAGAAGAATATGGAAGCTCCTCCGAAAACAAGCGAAAGCGGAGAAAGAGTTACCTTCAGCAGTGACGACCAGCAGATTCTCAAGAATATGCTTGAGGTTCCCTACCTTTACGTTTCAAGCTATGAAAACTCTGACGGAGTTCCGATTGACTGTGCGGCCCACGTAGCTGTATGGATGCTTGAAAGAGAAGGCATTTCAACCGATAACTATGCTGCCGGAACAGTTGTAATTGACCTTTTCAAATACTTCGGCCAGACAGTTGTAAACTTTAAGTCAAGAGTTACCCAGGAAGGCGGTACGGACGCACTTATTTACAACGACTCGACGGACACCTTTGTTGTTAGATATTTTGAAGATGAGGCTCAGGAAGTTACAATTGACCACATTGAATCATACGGATACGGCAATTACTACAAGGTTGTAGGAACCGTTAAGAATGCCGGCGGAATAAACAAGGTTGTTGCAGTTGTTCAGCGCAACAGACTTGATAATTCGCTCGGTTTCAGTATCAAAGCTTTAAAGTGGAGTTAATACATAATAAAAAGAACTGTCAGACGACAGTTCTTTTTTTGTGCTATTTTATTGATTTTGCCTTGCTCCATTTGGAGAACTGCTTTTTGCCGCCGATAACCTTATAGGCTCTGATGCGAACATAATACTTTCCTTTTTTGTACCTCTTAATGGTGCGCTTAATCTTTTTCTGGTCCTTGACTGTAAAGGTTTTTGTTTTGCTTTTTGCAAATTTTCTTGATTTACTTACCTGGATTTTGTAGCCGTGAATACGCGATACTTTTGTCCACTTTACAGTAAGTCCGTTTTTACCCTTTGTAAGCTTGACAATTGACGGTTTTCCGAGCTTAGGTATTACCTTTTGCGCTGTAATAACCTTACCGCATACCGAGCAGTGAGAACCTTTGGTGAGTCCTGATTTTTTAAAGGTTGCGGGAACCTTCTTATCCGTTACTGCGGTATGCTTTCCCGTTGCTTTAACAGGCTCGGTTTTTGTTGCGCTGCACGCGGTGCAGGTAAAGGTTTTTTCACCGTCCTCGCTGCAGGTTGGTTCCTTTGTTACAACTCCGCCGTCCCAGCTGTGTCCGGGTGCGGGTATCGGTTGGGTTTCGGTTGCGGAACAACGCGAACAGTAACGGGTTTCTTCTCCCGCTTGAGTACATGTCGGCTCGGTTGTTACGGTCCATTCGCCGAAATCATGGCCGAGAGGACCGGTTTCATCGGATGTATATGAATCCTGACACCTTGAGCAGGTATTTGTTGTATAACCCTTTTCGGTACAGGTAGGCGGTGTTACGGAAGAAACATAATCATGACCGAGCGCGGCAATCTCTCTGTCCTCTGTAGCTCCGCACACGGTACAGGTAAAGGTTTTTACTCCCTTTTGGGTACATGTTGCAGGCGTTTTTACCTCGCCTTCATTCCAGGTATGAACATCGCAAGGCTTAACCTCGTTATAATGCATTGTAACGGAGCTTAACACCTCGTTTTTTGTTCCCTTTGTTATGTCGCCCCACTCATCTTCGCTACCGGCAAAATAGATATCGGTAAGCTTATCTGCTTTGTAAAATGCATAATCGCCGATTTTGCTCAGCGTCTCGGGCAGATAAAGCGTTTTCAGCGATGAAGCCGAATAGAACACATAGCTTTCAATTGTAGTTACGGTTGAAGGAAGAACATACTCCTGCGCACTGCTTTTAACGGCATATAGAAGAAGCACGGTTTTATCAATATCATAAATTGCGCTGCCGTCAGAACAATAGTATTCGTTTCCTTCTGCAACTCCGACCTTTACAATTCCGCTGCAATTTGAAAACGCACCGTCCCCAAGACTGCTTAACGTTGAAGGAATGCTGACTTCCGTTAAAGAGGAGCAGTTATTGAACGCCCTTGTTTCAATTGTTTCAAGCCCTTCGTTGAACCTTACAACTGTAATCCAGCTTGAATCAAACGCGCCCGTGCATATTTTTTTCATACTTACGGGCATTTGCACATCAACAATTTCCGAATTATAAAATGCCGGCGGTACAATTGTTGTTATTGCTTTTCCCTGATAGCTTGCGGGAATAACGAGTGGGTGGTCGGTTTCACCGGAATACATAAAAACCGCAAGTGTTCCATCGTCATTATCATCAAATACGTAATCATCTTCAATCGCCGCGTAGGCAAGCGCCGAGGGAATGCTGCAGATAACAAACAGCACGACTAAAAATAAACTCAATGACTTTTTCATATAATCACCTCTGTAATTATAATAGCATATAAATTAATAATTCTCAACTGTAAAATATTATATGCTCATAGTTGCATTATTAAATTATATTTGGTATAATATTTGTCAATGATTTTACGGAGAAAGTCATATGACACACAAAGTTAAAAGAATAATCAGTCTGCTGCTTTGCGTTTGCATTGCAATCGGTGTGTTTGCAGGCTGTTCAAGAAGTAAAAAGTTAATAGACTTTATTTATCCGTTTTCAGCTGATATAAACAGCCTTGACCCTCAGGTTGCTTCAACCTCAGACGAATTCCTTATCATTGAAAACACCTTTGAAGGGCTGATAAGGGTTGACGACGACGGTACCGTAAAAAGCGGTTGCGCCGAAAGCTGGGAGGTAAGCAAGGACGGGCTTACATACACCTTTAAGATAAAAAAAGGCTTAAAATGGAACATTGACACGGATAAATACGAGGACGGCGAAAAGAAGGGCGAATTCAAGGATAAACGCCTTCAGTTGCTCGGAAAAGAATTTAACCCCGACATCACGGCAAACGATTTTGTTTTTGCTTTAAGGCGCGCGGTTATGCCGCAGACGAATGCGCCGATGTTTGCCTCTGTCTCCGCAATTAAAAACGCCGTGAAAATTCACAGCGGTAAGGCTGAGGCGGACACGCTCGGAGTTTATGCTACGGACCCGTACAGTCTTAAAATCGAGCTTGCGTCACCTGATGACGCGTTTCTTGAAACCCTTTCAAGCGCGATTGCCATGCCGTGCAACGCCGAGTTTTTTAACGCAACAAAGGGCAGATACGGGCTTGAAACAAAGTACACTTTATTTAACGGTCAGTTTTACTTAAGCCAGATTTTAGAGGCTTCATACTTATTAAAACAGAATAAGCTTTACTGCGGCGACTACCCCGCAACGGCAGGAGAGCTTACGCTGAAAATCGACGACAAAAAAGACAAGACCGTTTCTTTGCTTGAAAGCGGCTACTATGACGCGGCGTTTATTTCGGGCAGCGAAAGCGCGGAGCTTAAATCCGCAGAAGGAATTAACTACGTACCCTATGACGATTCGGTATGGGCGTTTCTTCTTAACACCTCAAGCCCCGTATTCCAGAGCAAGACGATGAGAAAATCCTTTTGCCTCGGGCTTTCCGCTTTTAGTGAAACCGACAAGAGGTACCTGAAAAAAGCGGGAACGCTCACTCCCCTTTCATGTAAAATCGGAAACGAGAGCGCGGCAAAGAAGACGGGCGTTACCGTTCCCGGACAGAACACGGAAAAGAGCAAGGCGCTGTGGCTCAGCGGTCTAAAAGTTATAAACGAAAGCGAAATTACCGTTACCGTTATCACCCCGAAGGAAATGCAAAACGAAACGCTTGCTTTACTTCAGGGAGTACAAAGCGGAATTTGCACGATAGTTAAAGACGGAAACGGCGACAGCGTAACCTTTACAATTAAGGTAGAACCGCTTGAAAAGGAAGAGCTTGAGAGCAGGGTTGCTTCAAGAGACTACGATATAGCGTTTTACCCGTTTAAATCAAACTCAACCTCGCCGGAGGCATTCCTTGAAAGCTTTGTTAAAAGCACAAAGACGGGCTTTGACACAGAGGAGCTTGAAAACGCAATTAAGCTTGCGGAAAAATCCGACAATGGCAATGACGAGGCAAGATATTTAAGACAGGCGGAAAAGGCTGTTATTGAAACATACAGCATATTTCCCGTTATATATGAGACGAGCTACTACGCTTCCGCAAAGGGCGTAAGCGGAATTCAGTTCCACGCAGGCTCGGGAAGGGTCAGCTTTGTAAATGCTACAAGAGAAGAATAAGAAAACTGCAGCGGTGTTCTGGATTCTTTCGGTATTATGTATGGGCGTGATATTCTGGTTTTCATCACGCACGGCTACCGAATCCACAGAGCAGAGCAACATTATTGTTGAATGGCTTATAAGCCTTTTCGGCGAAAGCGAGCTTTGGGTTTTCATTGTAAGGAAAAGCGCTCACGCGCTCGAATTTACGGGACTTGCAATGCTTTTAAGCTTTGCGTTGTATTTCAGCCGCGGGAAAAGGTCGCTCCTTTTATCTGTTTTTATTACCTCGGTTTACGCAGTAACAGACGAGGTGCATCAGCTTTTTGTTGAGGGGCGCTCATGTGAATTCAGAGACTGGGTTATAGATACGGCAGGCGCGGTAATAGGCGCAATAGCATTTTCGGTAATTCTTGCAATAATAAATGCAATTATTGATAAAAAAGAGGAAAAATAATGAACGTACTTGTTTTTGATACGGAGGAACAAATCGGCGTTGCTGCCGGTTACTATATGTGCGGACAGGTTTTGCAAAAACCCGAATCCGTTTTAGGCCTTGCCACGGGCTCAACGCCTTTAAGGGCGTATGAACATATGGTAAGCCTTTACAAACAGGGCGCTGTTGATTTTTCAAGAGTTACTACCTTTAACCTTGACGAATACTGCCGCCTTGACGTTAAAGACAAAAATTCCTACCACAGCTTTATGTACGAAAATCTGTTTAACCACATAAACATTCACGAAGAAAACATAAACTTTTTAAACGGAAACGCGTGGGATTTGGAAACAGAGTGTAAAAACTACGAAAACAGGATTAAGGCTGCGGGCGGAATTGACATTCAGCTGCTCGGAATAGGCTCAAACGGACACATAGCCTTTAACGAGCCTGCAAGCGCGTTTCAGCGCTGGAGCCACGTTGTTAAGCTCAAAGAGAGCACAATCAAAGATAACAGCCGTTTCTTTGATTCAATAGAGGATGTTCCTACCGAGGCTGTTACAATGGGCATAGGCTCAATTATGCAGGCTAAAAGAATACTTATAATTGCGCTTGGCCAGAAGAAGGCTAAGGCAATTCAGCAGGTTATTGACGGTAACGTTACGCCTCAGTGTCCGGCAAGCATTTTACAGTTCCACAAGGACGTAACGCTTATGCTTGACAGAGACGCTGCGAGCTTATTATAAAAACATAAGGAGAGTAAAATATATGTCTGAAAAGTTTTATATTACAACCGCTATTGCGTACACTTCAAGAAAACCGCATATCGGAAACAGCTATGAGATTGTTCTGACAGACGCCATTGCGCGCTACAAAAGATTGCAGGGCTATGACGTTTTCTTCCTTACGGGAACCGACGAGCACGGTCAGAAAATCGAAGAATACGCAAAAGCTGCAGGAGTTACACCAAAGGAATACGTTGACAAGGTTGCCGGCGAAATTCGCGGAATTTGCGACCTGCTCGGAACAAGCTACAACAAATTCATAAGAACAACCG
>JAFYGD010000220.1 GCA_017543415.1 Eubacterium sp.
CGCATAGACATATACTTCACATTCAGAAACAAGGCACACGCGGAACAATTGGATAACGAAAACACAAGTGTAGCCTAAACGAATAACCGGAAGGCATTAAAGCCTTCCGGTTACCTAAAACACTTATGTTCCCCTAACGTATGCTGGCATTATAAGCAGGGGTGCTTTGTTTATACCTTTTCAACGTCTATTGCGGAAATCTTGTCCATAAATTCTTTAGGAGTAACAACCTGTCCCATTTCAAGAAATTCATCCATATTCATATTGAAATTGTTAATGAAAACCGGAACTCCGGCGTATTCAACGTCAATGTGAATTCTTTTTGCGTCCTCAAAAATTCTTTTGGGGTTATAATCGTTAATATCGTAGTAGCGCCTTGCCATAACCTCTCCGCCGCTGATGTACTGAAGGGTAATATTCCTTGCGCTCATTGAAAGGGAAATGTATTTTGAATGAGTTTTTGAAAGCGCCTGTCCCATTGTAATCTGGGCAACCGCCTTGCATGCGCCGCTGTTTAAAAAGAATTCCTTAATGAATATTCTTTCAAGCGCGCTCGTGTCGTCGGGTACAATTATTGCCAGAATATTTCTTGTAAAATGCTTACCGTATATGCCTTTAATGAAATCCTTGAAATAGCGCTGACATTCCGCAATTCTCTGGGCAAACTGGTGGTAAAAGGGTATGTTCAGCGACTCCTCAATTCCCGGCATTTCAAAGGTAACAAACTTGTCGCTGTCCTTCGCTTTAACAAGGATATTCTTGTTGGTAATAATCATAGGTATAGTCTTTGCCATAGCATAACCTCCCTTATGTAGTGTATTATACATTAAATTAAAACTTTTTTCAACTATGTTACAATCCTGTTACTTTTATAGATATTATTAAGAATTATGATATAATCATTATAATAAAACAGAAAGGAAATTGCGTTTATTATGGATGACAAAGAACTTGACAATATTCTTGATGAAATCAAAAAGCATTCGGACGATGTAAATCCGGAGGATGCGCTCCCCGCCGCTGCACAGCCGGAGGAGCCTGCAGAGGAAACACCCGCAGAGGAAACACCCGCAGAGGAAGCTCCCGAAATTGAAGAGCCTGCAGCTGAAGAAGCACCCGTAGCCGAAGAACCCGAAGCAGAGGAAACGCCCGCTGAAGAAACCGCGGAAGCACCTGCGGAGGAAGCTTTAGAAGAAGCCCCCGCCGAAGAAGCTGCTGATGGGGAAGAGACCCCTGCAGAAGCGGAGGAGGCTGCCGAAGACGGCGAAACAGACCTTTTAGCTCTTGCAGAGGAAGACGCTGACGGCGAAGGAAAGCCCGGCATTGACCCGACGAAAAAGAAAATTATAATTGCCGTTGCGGCAATCGTTTTGGTTTTCGGTCTTGCCGCAGCAATCTATTTCGGCTTTTTCTATAACAAGGAGCCGGAGCCGGTAACCACAACCGTTGCTACCACGGAGTCAACAACCGCAGCTCCCGTTAAGCTTGTTAACCCGCTTACCGGTGAAAAGGATTTCAATACAAAAGCTATCGGCAAGCGCCCCATAGCCGTTGTTGTTGAAAATGAATTCGGCTCAAACGATTATGCACAGCAGAGCAGACCTCAGTGGGGACTTGAAAAGGCAGATATGGTAATGGAGGGTGAAATTGAATTCGCAACCCGTCTTCTCCTTTTCTGGGCAGACTATACCGACGTTGCCGAAAAGGTAGGTCCCGCGCGTTCCGCAAGGCCTCCGTTCATCCGTTTTGCAGAAAAATTTGATGCAATATTTATCCACGCAGGTCTTTCACATTCAAAGGGCGATTACATCGGCGCTGACACGGTATTCAAGAATAACGGCACGGACCATGTTAACCTTCTTGAATATTCAGACGGTAAGTATTCGGGCAACGACAGAAGCCGCCCCACCATTGAGCATCAGCATTTCTTCAAAGGCGAATCCGCGCCTGACCTTATTAAGCTTAACAAGTTCAGAACCAAGGCAAAGGAAGCGCGTTATACCAATTTTGCTTTCAACGATAAGGTTGAGGATTTAAGCGAAAACAAGGCAAATGTTGTTAAAATCAAGTGGTCGGATAACGCGGGCAAACGCGGAACCTTTACCTATGATAAGAAAAAGGGCCAGTATACAACAACCGATTTCAACAGTAAATACGGTACAGTTGAACCCTATTTTGAAAACATTATTGTTCTTGCAGATAATACAAAGTACATTGTAAAGGAAAACTACAAGGGCTCGGGCAGAAGCGAAACCTACTGCGATTACGCTCTTGACGGCGGCAAGGGAATGGTTGCCTCCAACGGAACCTATGTTGATATAACCTGGGAAATCAAGGATAAGAAAATTGTTCTTACCAAGACTGACGGTACCGAGGTAAAGCTCAATCCCGGTAAGGTATATATCGCATATATTTCCGCAAACCATAACGGCAGCTTTTCGGCAGAAGCCGAAGCGGCAAACGAATAATAAATAAAAAGACGGCTCGTTGGGAGAACCTTCGTAAAGAAGGTTCTCCCAATTAAATTAATCCTTGCGGATTAATGAAATATTATTTAATATCCTCGCTGAAAGCGAGCAATATTAAATAAATATGAAATTGCTTCGCAATGAAATGTTTTAGCATTCTCGCTGAAAGCGAGCAATACTAAAACGTGTTAAGGATTAATTTTATTTCATATTGAGCAAAGCGAGATATTTCATACCGCAGGTATTTAACATTGCGACAGCAATATTTCATTAATAACAGACCGATTCTCTTTGGGTCTGTTTTTTGGGGATTTGTCTTTACAAATCCTATGCTCGCTGTACTCTGTGACACATATTTGCTCTTTACTAAAAACCGTGATATAATGATACAGACAAATCGGGA
>JAFYGD010000221.1 GCA_017543415.1 Eubacterium sp.
AAACAATAAGGCGGATTAAATTCCGCCTAATTACTTTAAATCAGGAGGAAAATATTATGGCTTTTACAGCTCAGGATGTTAAGGCGCTCCGCGAAAAGACGGGCGTAGGTATGATGGAATGCAAGAAGGCTCTTGTTGAAGCTGACGGCGATATGGATAAGGCTATTGACTATCTTCGCGAAAGAGGTCTTGCCGCAGCACAGAAGAAGGCTTCAAGAATTGCTGCCGAAGGCGTTGTACTTCCCTACTATGACAGCGCAAGCAAAAAGGGCGTTGTTGTTGAGGTTAACTCCGAAACAGACTTCGTTGCAAAGAACGAAAAGTTTATGGGCTTTGTTGAAGGCGTTGCAAAGACTATCCTTGCTACCGACCCCGCTGACGTTGAAGCTCTTAAGGAAGAAAAATTTGACGGTACTGACAGAACAGTAACCGAAACTCTTAACGACCTTGTACTTTCAATCGGTGAAAACATGAAGGTTCGCCGTTTTGAAAGAATGGAAGGCATTGTTGCTACCTACATCCACGCAGGCGGCGCAGTTGGCGTTATGGTTGGCTTTGACGTTGCAGACGAAGCTAAGGCTGCTGACGATGAGTTTGTTGCAATGGGCAAAAACGTTGCAATGCAGATTGCCGCTATGAACCCCGCATACCTTGACGAGGCTTCAGTTCCCGCAGAGGTTATTGAGCATGAAAAGGGTATCCTTGCTGCTCAGATGAAGGAAGACCCGAAGATGGCTTCCAAGCCCGAGGCTGTACTTGCAAAGATTGCAGAAGGCAAAATGGGCAAGTATTACAAGGAAAACTGCCTTGTTGAACAGGAATTCGTTCGCGGCGACATTTTCCAGGGCTCAGTTAAGGGCTACGTTGACAGCGTTGCAAAAGCTCTCGGCACAGACATTAAGGTTAACGGCTTTATCAGAATGATGAAGGGCGACGGCCTTGAGAAGAGAGAAGAAAACTTTGCAGAAGAAATCGCAAAGCAGATTAACGGTTAATTACCAAAATATTAAGGCACGGTTAATCCGTGCCTTTAATTATTTCATATATTTCATTTAAGCTTTTGATTTCATAATCAATTCTTACTCCACTGCTGTTTATATTTCCTTTTGGGTTATACCAGCAGGTTTTAATTTTTGCGTTATTACCTCCGAGCATATCGCTTGTAAGGCTGTCGCCGATAATAAGTATTTCATCCCTTGAGCAAGGAACAATACGGTTAATTACATAGTCAAAGAACTCAACGCTCGGCTTTTCACAGCCTATTCCCTCGGAAATAAACACTCCGTCAAAAAGCTTATCAAAGCCGGATTTTTCAAGCCTTATGTTCTGGACTTCAACAGCGCCGTTTGTAACCGCATACTGATTGTATTTCCCTTTCAGCGACTTTACAATATCATATCCGTTTTCAATCAGGTAAATATCGTCCGCAAGTCCTGTTTCAAAGGCGAGGTTAAAGCTTTTGCAGTCCTCAAAGGAAATTCCCTCTTTTTCAAAAAACTCCTTAAATCTTCCCGTAAGCGCTTCCTCACGGGTAAGAGTCCCCTTTTCTATATATTCCCAGTACTTTACGTTGATTTTATCAAAGCGCGATGCAGCCTCGAGCGAACATTCGCCGAGCCCATACTCCTTAAATCTGTTATTTAGGGAGTTATGCAAGGCAAGGAAGAAATCAAGCAAAGTATTATCAATATCCCACAGAATAACTTTAAACATATTCTTCTCCAAAGCTTTTTTTATATTTTAGCATATCCGCGTTTTAAAATCCACCGTTTTGAACATAATAAAAATGTACATAAAAAACTGAAGGATTGATTATGTGCAGTATTATAACAAGGTTGAAATTTGCGGAATTAACACGAGCAAGCTGAAGGTATTAAGTGAAGCGGAAAAAATTGAGCTTTTGAAAAAAGCGCAGAGCGGAAACAAGGAGGCAAGGGACAGGCTTATTGAAGGCAATTTAAGGCTTGTTCTATCAGTTGTTCAGCGGTTTGCAAACAGGAACGAAAACATGGACGATTTGTTTCAGGTTGGAGTAATTGGCTTAATTAAAGCAATAGACAATTTCAACCTGGATTTAGACGTAAGGTTCAGCACCTACGCCGTGCCGATGTGCATAGGCGAGATAAGGCGATACCTGCGCGACGACGCTCCGCTGCGAGTCAGCCGTTCAATGCGCGACACGGCTTACAGGGCAATGCAGGTTAAGGAAAGGCTGACAAACCTTAACGGCAGGGAGCCGAGCGTTGAGGAAATAGCCGGGGAGCTTAAAATGAAAAAGAGCGATGTTGTTCTTGCACTTGAAGCGATAGTTGAGCCGATTTCACTTTACGAGCCCGTTTACAACGACGGCGGTGATACTATATACGTTATGGACCAGGTTGGCGACAGCAGCTCCGACAGCGACTGGATAGACGAAATAATGATTAAGGACGAGCTTAAAAACCTGAACAAGCGGGAAAGTAAAATACTTTATATGCGCTTTATGCTCGGCAAAACGCAGATGGAAACGGCGGAGGAAATAGGAATATCCCAGGCTCAGGTAAGCCGCCTTGAAAAGAATGTAATTAACAGGATTAAGAATAAATAAAAGGCACATTAAGTGCCTTTTAATATTATGGTGGAGATGGCGGCAATCGAAGCCGCGTCCAAAACATTCTTACCAAGGGCTCTACGGGTGTAGTCTGTCTTTTAAGATTCCCCTCACCGCACGGCGGCAGACAGCCTTGCGCTTACGGTAGCCTCTATTACCTGACGGGAGGCGAGACAAACTCCCGTTCATGTTCGCCGCTTAGTCGACGCCCTCAGAAAGCCCGCGGCACTGCTTTAAGAGAACGGGTTGCGCTTACGCAGCCTTTAAAACTGGTTTATTGTCAGTTAATTTTAAGGTGTTACTTTTTAAGCGGTGCAACTCCGCTACCCGCTGAACAAGGCTCAAACATCCTGTCGAAATCCTTTCATCCCCCTATTTGATTTTGTTTAGTAGCGCTCTTTGAATTCACGCTCTATTGTACGCTGAGCTGTCTTTTTAGCCTCAGTAGCGCGTTTATCATAAAGCTTTTTACCCTTGCAAAGACCTATCTGCAGCTTGGCTCTGCCCTTTGTTATATAGAGCTCAAGCGGAATAATTGAAAGTCCCTGCTGCTGCGATTCGCCAAAGAGCTTCATTATTTCCCTTTTATGAAGCAGAAGCTTTTTCTTACGCATTGGGTCGCGGTTAAAGCGGTTACCCTGTTCGTAAGGTGAAATATGCATGCCTATGGCAAACATTTCACCGTCGTCAACCGAGCAGAAGGAATCCTTAAGGTTTACCCTGCCCGCTCTGATTGATTTTATTTCGGTACCGAAAAGCTCAATACCCGCTTCGTAGGTTTCAAGAACAAAATAGTCGTGATAGGCTTTTTTGTTTCTTGCAATTGTCTGTACTTCATCTGCCAAGCCCATCACTCCTTTCGTTTATTACTGTTAAATAAGCGACCTTCCGTCAATAGCGCGGGAAAGCGTTACCTCGTCCGCATATTCAAGCGAGGCGCCTACGGGCACGCCGTAAGCA
>JAFYGD010000222.1 GCA_017543415.1 Eubacterium sp.
ACGTGCGATTTCGATTTTTTCCTTGAAGCTGAAGCTGTTGTTTTCGCGGCACAGTGTTGTGTCTGCAATCTTTACGTTTTTCATTTTCGACATCCTTTCTTTAATAAACAAGTCCCCGAGGCGTTTGCCTCAGGGACGAAAATTCGCGGTACCACCCTGATTGACCTGTGTAATACAAGTCCTCTCTGCGAGCTTCTGTCAAAGCTCCTGCCATGATAACGGGGCAAGCCGTAGCCGCTTACTTATTTCCGCGGCTCTGCTCCGGAACGAGACTTGTCATACTGTTCACGCCGTCTTACACCTGCCGACGGCTCTCTGCGCTGAATTTAATATGGCAATTAATTCCTTCACTGCATTTAACGGGTCATATTTAATTAGTTGATATTTTAGCACAACAAAATACGATTGTCAACATTTTTTAATTTAAATTTTATTGAAAGAAAAGACGGTATGCTGTATAATTGAATCATTAAGTAAATAGAAGGAGATAAAATTATGAACAGAACGAAGAGATTATTATCGGTTTTACTTGCAATTGTTATGCTTTTCAGCGTTACGGCGGGAATGCATATAACCTCTCAGGCAGCCGTTCTTCCCTCAAGCGGATGGTGCGGCGACGGAGTAAAATTCAAATTTAACGGAAAGAAGCTGACTATTTACGGAAAAGGCAGGATTCAGTATGAAGCCTTTGACCATCAGGAAGCTATCAGGCAGGTTGTTATCAAAAAAGGCGTAACAGAAATCGGATGGTATGCTTTTAAATATTGCTCAAATCTTAAGAGCGTAAAAATACCAAGCAGCGTTAAAGAAATCGGAGATTCTGCTTTTGAGGATTGCTCAAATCTAAAGAGCGTAAAAATTCCGAGCAGCGTTAAAGAAATCGGAAGTGCTGCTTTTGCGTTTTGCTCAAATCTAAAGAGCATAAAAATACCGGGCAGCGTTAAAGAAATCGGAGTTTCTGCTTTTTGCGGTTGCTCAAGTCTTAGGAGCGTAAAAATTCCAAAAAGCGTAAAATACATTGATGGCTATGGCTTCAATGGCTGTGATAAATTGAAAGACGTTTACTACGGCGGTTCAAAAGCAGACGCAAAGAAGATAAGAGCTTATAAAGGCGGACCTAAGATTAAGCTTAAGGATTTATTCCCGAAAGCAAAAATTCACTATAACAGCTGATTTTAAGAGGAAAAGGTATGAAAAAGTTTTTAGTAGTTGTTGATATGCAGAAGGATTTTGTTGACGGCGCGCTCGGCACAAAAGAGGCTGAGGCTATTGTTCCTGCCGTTGTTAATGAAATTGAGAATTTTGACGGCGAGATTTTTGCAACGCTCGATACTCATTTTGAAAATTATCTTGAAACTGCAGAGGGCAAAAAGCTGCCCGTTGAGCACTGCATTAAGGGAACTGACGGCTGGAAGCTCAACAGCGCAGTTGCCGCCGCGCTTGAGAAAAAGGGATATACTCCCGTTGAAAAATTAACCTTCGGAAGCAAGGATTTGCCGAAGCTCCTTGAAGAGAGAGCAGGCGGCGAGGAGTTTTCAGTTGAGCTTCTTGGGCTTTGCACGGATATATGCGTTGTTTCAAACACACTGCTTTTAAAGGCGAATTTCCCCGAAAACGCAATATGCGTTAAGGAGAGCTGCTGCGCAGGCGTAACTCCCGAAGCCCACGCGGCGGCGATTAATACGATGAGAAGCTGTCAGATAGATATTATATAGGAGAAACGATATGTTTGATGCATTAAAGGTTAAAAACGATTGCGTCGAGTGGATACGCGATTTTTTTGAGAAAAACGGAAAGGGCTGTAACGCCGTTATCGGTATTTCGGGCGGAAAGGACAGCTCAATCGTTGCCGCGCTTTGCGTTGAAGCGCTCGGAAAAGACAGGGTTATCGGCGTTTTAATGCCAAACGGCGAGCAGAGCGATATTGATATGGCAAAGCTGCTTGTTGACCATCTCGGAATAAAGCATTACATAATCAACATTAAAGACGCGGTTGACGGAGTTAAAAACAACATTCCGTTTGACCTCTCCGAGCAAAGCGTTATCAATCTTCCGCCGAGAATCCGTATGTCCGTTTTATACGCCGTATCCCAGAGCAATAACGGAAGAGTTGCAAACACCTGCAATCTCTCTGAGGACTGGGTAGGCTATTCAACGCGTTACGGTGATTCAGTCGGAGACTTCAGCCCTTGTTCAAATATAACGGTTGCTGAGATGAAGCAAATCGGAGCAATATTAGGACTTCCCGATGTGCTTATCAACAAGGTTCCGTCTGACGGACTCAGCGGTATGAGCGATGAGGATAAGCTCGGCTTTACCTACGCTGAGCTTGACAGATATATCAGAACGGGGGAAATAGAAGACCTTGAAAAGAAGGAAAGAATAGATTATCTTCACAGAATAAATCAGTTCAAATTAGAGCTTATGCCTTCCTTCAAGCCCGAAATATAGGAGAAAAACAAAAATGAAACTTGAACCTATTGTTGTATCGCTTCTTGATACCGACCTTTATAAATTCAATATGGACCAGGTCATTTTCCATAAGCATACCGACCTCAGCGGAGAGTATTACTTCAAATGCCGCAATAAGGACGTTGTGTTCACGAAGGAAATGGCTGACGAGATTGAGGCGCAGGTTGACCATCTGTGTACTCTGTATTTTACCGAAGAGGAGTTAAACTATCTCCGTTCGATAAGATTTATCAAGGATGACTATGTTGAGTTTCTGAGACTGTATCATCCTATCCGTGAGTATGTGAAAATCGACCTTAGCGACGAGGGTGAGCTTTCTATAGTTGTAAAGGGTCCGCTTTTCTCGGCTATGCAGTTCGAAA
>JAFYGD010000223.1 GCA_017543415.1 Eubacterium sp.
CTGCAGCTTCCATTGAATTCTTATGAATATCAATCATAGCCTGGTGAAGTCTTGAATCAACCTCTTCAGCAGTCCAGCTGAGACGAGCGCTGTTCTGGCTCATTTCAAGACCGGATACGCAAACGCCGCCTGCGTTAACAGCCTTTGAAGGAGCAATAATAACGCCTTCTGTTTCTCTGAACAGGTCAAACGCGTCCTCTGTTGTAGGCATATTTGCAACTTCGATATAATACTTTGTACCGTTTGCAATAATCTTCTTAGCCTCTTCAAGAGTAACCTCGTTCTGGGTTGCGCAGGGCATTGCGATGTCAACCTTAACGCCCCAGGGCTTTTCTCCTGCATGGAATTCTACGCCGAACTTATCGGCATAATCCTGACAGCGGTCTCTGCCCGATGCACGCATTTCAAGAAGATAGTTAATCTTTTCTTCGGTTACGATACCGTCCGGGTCATAAACATATCCGTCAGGACCGGAAATGGTAACAGCCTTTGCGCCGAGCTCTGCAAGCTTTTTGCAAGCGCCCCATGCAACGTTGCCGAAGCCTGAAATAGCAACGGTTTTGCCCTTAATATCGTCATTAACGTGCTTGAGCACTTCACAGGTATAATAAACAGCGCCGAAACCCGTAGCCTCAGGACGAATAAGTGAACCGCCGTAGCTTCTGCCCTTACCTGTAAGAACGCCGTTTTCATAAGCGTCTTTAATTCTCTTATACTGACCGAAGAGATAACCGATTTCTCTTCCGCCAACGCCGATATCGCCTGCGGGAACGTCAATGTCGGGACCGATATGACGCTGAAGCTCTGTCATAAACGCCTGGCAGAAACGCATAATTTCGCCCTTGCTCTTGCCTCTCGGGTCAAAATCAGAGCCGCCCTTGCCGCCGCCCATGGGAAGGCCGGTAAGAGAGTTTTTGAAGGTCTGCTCAAAGCCGAGGAAGAACATAATTGAACCGTTTACGCTCGGGTGGAAGCGAAGTCCGCCCTTATAAGGACCGATAGCCGAATTAAACTGAACACGGTAACCTCTGTTAACCTGGGTTTTACCTTCATCATCAACCCATGCAACGCGGAAAGTGATGAATCTTTCAGGCTCTACCATTCTGCCGAGAATATCCTCTTCAATATATTCGGGATGCTCTTCAACAACCTTTTCAAGAGAGCCTAAAACCTCTTTTACAGTCTGAATAAATTCAGGCTTTTCGGGGTTTCTTTTTTCTGCTGTTTCAATGACTTTTGCAATGTACTCGTTCATAGTAAAAATACTCCTTAAAAATATTTAAAGTGATTTTTCACTCACCTTCCATAATAGTATTTTTACAGTAAAAAGTCAATAGGATAGGAAAAATAAAAGGCAGCTTACGCTGCCTGAGATTGTTGAAAAAAGGCATAACCACGCCTTCATTTAAAACTGCGTAATAGGGCGCTTGTTTGTAGGGGACGGTGTCCACGACGTCCAGCTACGTATCAGCTTGGATACATAAAACCGCCGCAGAAATTGAATCTGCGGCGGTTTTGGCGTTTTCCGTTTTTTGCTCGGAAGCGGTACCGACGTACAGCATACACTCGCAAAAAAACGGAATTCTGCTCATTTTTCAAAAGTCTCACAGCGTGTCGAATCTATTCCTTTGGTTTTTCGACACGCTGAGGCAGCTTACGCTGCCTTCTTTTGTTCATTATTGAACGTAAACTCGCCGTCCTTGAAATCAACGGTGCATTTATCGCCTGCCTTTATTTTTTCCTCAAGAATAAGCTCTGAAAGCCTATCCTCAATTTTGGACTGTATTTCCCTTCTAAGCGGTCTTGCGCCGTAGGTTTTATCAAAGCCTGCCTTTGCAAGAGCTTCAATGGCTCCGTCTGTAAATTCAATCTGAATTTCCATTTCATTAAGGCGCTTTTCAAGGGTTTTGAGCATACGCCTTGCAATCTCCTTAATATCGTCAATATTAAGCTGACTGAAAACGATTACCTCGTCAATCCTGTTAAGAAATTCGGGCTTGAAGGTACGCTTAAGGTCACCCATTACAAGTTCCTCAATATTCTTTTCCTCATTGCTTTCGCCGCCGAAGCCGAGCGCTGTTTTATCATCGGTAATCTTTGACGCGCCTACATTGGAGGTCATAATAATTACCGCGTTTTTAAACGAAACCTGCCTGCCCTGCGAATCGGTTAAAACACCGTCCTCAAGAATCTGAAGAAGGATATTGAAAACGTCGGGGTGAGCCTTTTCAATTTCGTCAAAAAGTACTACGCTGTAAGGCTTTCTGCGGATTTTTTCGGTAAGCTGTCCGCCCTCGTCAAAGCCGACATAGCCCGGAGGCGAGCCGATAAGCTTTGATACAGTATGCTTTTCCATATACTCGCTCATATCAAGCTTGATAATTGCGTTTTCATCGCCGAACATTGCTTCCGCAAGGGTTTTGCAAAGCTCGGTTTTACCAACGCCCGTAGGACCGAGGAAGATGAACGAGCCGATAGGTCTGTTCGGGTTTTTAAGTCCTACCCTGCCGCGGCGGATAGCCTTTGCAATAGCTGAAACCGCCCTGTCCTGACCGACAATTCTTTTATGAAGAATATCCTCCATATTGAGCAGGCGCTCGCTTTCCTCCTTTGAAAGCTCGGTTACGGGAATACCCGTCCACGAAGATACAACCGAAGCAATTTCATCGGTGGTAACGGACTTAACCTCGTGAGAGGAGGAGTTGCGCCACTTTTCCTTTTCACCGCTGAGCAAATCCTGAAGGGACTTTTGCTTATCACGGAGCTTTGCGGCGTTTTCATAATCCTGAGCGGAAATTGCGCTCTGCTTTTCCTGCTCAAGGCGTTTAATTTCATCCTCCATATCCTTAAGGTTCTGGGGAAGAGTATAAGTCCTCAGCCTTACGATTGAAGCAGCCTCGTCAATAAGGTCGATTGCCTTATCGGGAAGGTAACGGTCCGCAATATAGCGCGCGGACATTTTAACGGCGTTTTCGATTGCCTCATCAGTAATCTTTACCTTGTGGTGCGCCTCATATCTGTCACGCAGGCCCTTAAGGATTTCAACGGTTTCCTCCTCGGAGGGCTCGCCTACAAGAACGGGCTGAAAACGTCTTTCAAGCGCTGCGTCCTTTTCAATATTCTTTCTGTATTCGTCAATTGTTGTTGCGCCGATTACCTGAATCTCGCCCCTTGCAAGCGAGGGCTTAAGAATATTGGCTGCGTCTGCCGCGCCTTCTGCTGCGCCTGCGCCGATAATCGTATGAACCTCGTCAATGAAAAGGATTACATCCTTGGCATCGCGTACCTCGTCCATTGCCTTTTTAATTCTTTCCTCAAAGTCGCCGCGGTACTTTGTACCCGCAACCATTGAGGTTAAATCAAGAGCAACAATTTTCTTATCCTTAAGAATTTCGGGAACCTCGTCCTGAACTATCTTAAGTGCAAGTCCCTCTGCGATAGCGGTTTTACCTACGCCGGGCTCGCCGATTAGGCAGGGGTTGTTTTTATTCCTTCGGCAGAGTATCTGAATAACACGCTGAATTTCTTTTTCCCTGCCGATTACGGGATCAATTTTACCCTGCTTTGCAAGCTCCGTAAGATTTTTGCCGAAGTCGTCAAGGGTGGGAGTTTTACTTTTACTCTTTTTCTTTGACTGCGGACTTCTGCGCTCATCGGTTTCTCCGCCCGAAAGCGATTCTGCTATATCCTGAATAAGCGAATCCTCATAAACTCCGAGCTCGTTAAGGAATTTAACTGCATAGCTGTCAGTTTCCTTAAGAAGCGAAATGAGCAGGTGCTCGGTTGATACAAAGGAATTCATCATTCCCCTTGCAATCTGGAACGAAAGCTCAATAATACGCTTTGAACGCGGGGTGAAATCCTCGGGTGAAAGCTTTGTCGGCTCGCCGACTCCGATTTGGGTTTTAATCAGTTCGTCAATCTTTTCTTCGGTTATTCCCTTTCCTTCAAGAACACCGGCTGCAACGCCCGTACCCTCTTTAAGAAGTCCGATTAATATATGCTCGCTGCCTACATAGTTATGGCCGTAATCCTCGGCAGCGGTAATTGCGAGGTTAAGCACCTCGTTAGCCTTTTGTGTAAACGAATTAAACCTATACATGGTAATTCCTCCTTCTGCTCGCGGCAGTTCAAGGAGTTACTGCCGCAAATTATTCAAATTTTTCCCTTACAAGCTGGGCGCGCAGTTTTGAGCAGAGCTGCTCGTTAAGCTCTGCGCCCGAGGAGGCAATTAGGCTTGCATCCTGAAGCTCATAAAGCATTTCTCCTATAGTTTTATAGTCGATATCAAGATATTTGAGACTTGCACCGAGACGCGCAAGAGAAACCGTGTTTAAAAATTCCTCAAATTCAAGCTTACGCGCTGATTTAAGTATGCCCATTGTTCGGTAAATTTTATCCTCAAAATCAATATTTTCTTTAAGCTCTTCACGGGCTGCGCGCTCCTGCTTAACAATCTGGTCACAGATTGCGTTAAGGTTATCCATAGCGCTCTTTTCGCTTATTCCGAGCGAAACCTGGTTTGAAAGCAGGTAAATGTCCCCCGCTCCGTTTTTAAACATTTCCCTTAAGGTAAGGCCGAGCTTGCCGACCATTACGCTGAGACGGTAAATTGCGTTTGAAGACGCAAGTCCGGGAAGATGAAGCGCGTACGAAGCCTTAAGCCCCGTGCCGAGATTAACGGGAGACGCCGTTAAAAAGCCGAGCTTTTCTGAAAAAGCTATTTTAAGGGTTTTAATGAATATATCGTCAATTTCGTCAGCCTTTCTGTATGCTTCATCAAGGCTCTGTCCGGGCGTAAAGGCATTAATTCTGATATGGTCCTCTTCACAGAACATAATGGATACATCCTGATTTTTTGAAAGCATAAAGGATGAGGTATCCTTATTCTTGAGAAATTCCCTGCTGATAAGCTGCTTTTCGGCGTATGAAAGCGCCTGAGCATCGCTCATATCGTAAAGGTTAAGCATATCAAAATCGCCTGCAAGGGCTGAGCTTTTAAGCGTTGCGTAAAGTTTTTTTGTTACGCTTTTTCTTATTTCGTCGCTCATTCTTGACGGGAAGGGCGAATCCGTAAGGTTTCTTGCAAGACGCACCTTTGAGAATAATACAACGTCCGAATTGTTGCCGCTGCCCTGATACCACTTACTCATTATTTACCCTCCTCGGAAAGCTCATTGATTTTGTCTCTTAACACTGCCGCGTCCTCAAAGCGCTGCTCCTGAATTGCAAGCTTAAGGTCCTCTTTAAGCTTTTCAAGCTCTGAAGGCTCCTCCGTTTTTTCTTCAGACTCTTCGGTATAGCTTATGCTTTTACCGATATGCTTTGTTCTGCCGTGGAGTTTTTCAATGCTCGGGGAGAGCTTTTGCTCAAACTTATCATAACAGTGAGCACATCCGACTCTGCCGCTGTTTACAATATCGTTAAAGGTTGTTCCGCAGTAAGTACAGCGGTCAATTCCCGAAAGAGAGTTAAACGCCTTGGCTCCCGCGCCGAGAAGATTGCCGAACAAGCTGTCCATTGAAAACGGCTCAAAGCTGAACTCCTCCATAACGCCGAGCTCCTTTGCACATTCCTCGCAAAGATGCATTTCCTCTTTCTTTCCGTTTATTATTCTTTTAATATGAGTGTTTGCTTCACGCTCATTACAATGTGTACATTTCATAGTAATTTCCTCCTTAGTTAATATAAGCAATTAACATCTGTTTTAACTGCCTTGCGCGCAGTATGTTTGCTTTTTCGCGCTCAAGCCCCGTATAATTGACGTCCTTAATTGCCGCTGTCATTATTTTTGCCGCCTTAGTATCAATTATATTCTGGTAACTCAAATTATATAAATGGGCTTTAGCCGTTCGTTCGTCAATGCTTTCACCGATTGAATTGATAAGGGCAAGAAGGGCGTTATCTTTACTTTCAGCCCTTGTTATCATAATGTATCCCCCTCCGCCGCGGTGGCTTTCAATTCTGTAGCCCGCTTCGGGAGTGAAACGCGATGTGATAACGTAGTTAATCTGGCTTGGCACGCAGCCGATACGGTTTGCCAAATCGTTACGCTGAATCTGGACGCTTGAGGTTGAATCATCAAACATATCAAGTATCATATCCGCAATAATATCGCTCATCTTCATTTTTCAATCATCTTCTTTCGTTTTAATCTGAAAACAAAAAGTCAAATTCTATTTTTAACTTTGACTTTCTTTGCCCTTCGATAGTGTTATACCATAATGGTCAGGAAAAGTCAATACTTTTTTGATAAAATTTTTTGACATTTTGCGCCATTATTGACTTTTAATTATAAATTAGTTAAAATATTCCTGCTAATTTGTGTAAGGAGATATATAAATAAATATGTTAATAAAAAAAATTGATAAAAAGCTAATAGTTATTTGTGCTATAGGCTTTGCCTTATTTTTTGCGCTTGCAATGCTTTTTCCTTTTGCAGGTGATGACTGGGCTTGGGGAAGTCAAATTGGTATTGAACGCTTGAACACATGGTTTAAAGATTATAACGGAAGATATGCCGGCAATCTTTTGGTGCTCCTTCTTACGCGCTCAAAAGCTTTAAGCGCTGCGCTTGTTTCCGCTTCAATCGTTTTTTTCAGCCTGATTACCTACTTTACTTTAAAGGTTAAAAACATATTCGGCTTTTTGCTTTCCACCCTGCTTTTTTTAACTATGCCCTGCAACATCTTCGCCCAAGGCGTTGCGTGGATGTCGGGTTTCGCCAACTATGTACCTTCAATACTAATAACGGTATTCTGTACGGTGCTTATGCAGAATATATTTGAAAGCGAAAAACCGAAGTATCCTTTTTTCTATATTCCCCTGCTTGGAATTGTTTCCTTCATTTCATCACTGTTTATAGAAACGGTAACCATACTTAACGTTGTGCTGGGCTTCCTTATTGTTTTTTATTCACTGTTTAAATTTAAAAGAGTTTATGCGGCGAATATCGCTTTTCTTGTCGGCTCTGCTACCGGCGCCATATGTATGTTTTCAAACGGTGCATACAGGCATATTGCAAATTCGGACGATTTTTACAGAGAAACCGCTTTTACGGGCAAGCTTACCAACTTTATTGAATCGGTGTTTGCTCACGGAAACCAGATTTTCAGCGGTCTTGTTTTAAACAATATGCTTACCTTCTTCATTTTCAGCGCTCTTTGTATTTTAACAGGAATACTTTATGTAAAGAAAAGCGAAAACAAAACAAAAAAAAGATTCATATATATTAATTCCGGCGTAAATATTCTTTGCCTGTTTTTGCTGTTTGCAAAAAAGAATTATCCTTACTGGCTTCTTTTTACGCATTTCCGCAAGCCGGAATACCTTACTTATACGGCTTTCTATATGATTACGGCAGTGTTTATGCTTACCGTTGCAATTCAGGTATTAATATGCATTGATGATAAAAGCATACGCGATAAACTACCGTTTTATATGTTTTGCACGCTGATTTTAGTTGCACCGCTTTTTGTTGTTGACCCGATTGGTCCGCGGTGTTTCTTTGCGCCATACGTAACAATGATGGTTTTTGAAGTAATATACATTAATTATCTCCTTATAGTACTTAAAGCGGATAAAAAAACTGTTAAACAGCTTTCGTGCGGGGCTTTGGCAGGAATAGCGGCATGCACGATATTTATTTTTACAATATACATCCCTATTAACCATTACGCCGCGTTAAGGGACGAATACGTTAAGGCGCAGGCAGCAATTGAAGGACGCGAGGTTATTTACGTTTGCAATCTTCCCTACTCCTCCTTCGTATGGACGGGCAACCCTGCAAGCAATGATTTGTTAAGGGACAGATACCTTCTGTTCAACAACATTGAAACAGACGCAAGGTTGGTTGGCAAAAACTATGATGAATTTGAAAAATGGGCTAAAGGCTTTAACAAAAAGACCGGTTACAAACCCAAGCACAAACTAAGAAAAATAGAAACGCGCTTTTATCGCAGCGAAAAGGAAACCGAACCGAATGAATAAAAAATAACCGTCAGAGTTAAACACTCTGACGGTTAAATAATTATTCAGATTTTTTAAGCTGCCTTTCAAGCCACGCAGCACCAAGGTCAAGCGCAGTAAACACGCCCTTCTTTTCACTCTTTTTAACAACCATATCCTTTGGCGATACAGTTGGGTCAGTGCTGATAAGCTGAACAGTTACATCATCGGCAACCTTAACGCCGTTTTCCTCTTTTTCCGTTTTCACGGTAAGGCAAACAACGTAAGGGTCGTTCATATCGCCGTAATATATAGTCTTTCCGCTTCTTACAAGGGGTTTGCCCTTATATTCGGTAAACTGCGGCTCTTTTGCTTTTTTTGCTTCTGCCATAACGAGCCTCCTTATCTTATTTTATTAGCCTAAATAGGACTTTACCATTTCGGCAAGCAGTTCGTCCCTGTCAATTCGTCTGATAAGGCTTCTTGCATTTTTATGGGTTGTAATATAGGTTGGGTCCTCGGAAAGAATATAGCCTACTATCTGATTAATAGGGTTATATCCCTTTTCCTGAAGGGCGTCAAAAACCTGAGTTAAGGTTTCCTTCATAATATCGTCGTTATCGCCGCCGATTTTAAAGGTTAAAGTCTTACCCGTCACAGTAAAGTCACCTCCGTTACATAAAAATATTAATCCACATTAGATTATTTCCTATACATTATAAACAGATTTTTTTAAAAATACAATACCTTTTATAAAATTATTTTCAAATATATTGCCTTTTTCCCATCCTTGATAATTACCTGACGCTATGATATAATTATATCA
>JAFYGD010000224.1 GCA_017543415.1 Eubacterium sp.
CAAAGCGTTTATACCGAGCCTTCCGACCTTAAAATCGTTTATACTCCGCTTCACGGAACGGGCAATCTTCCCGTTCGCAGGGTTTTAAGGAATATGAACGTTACCGTAGTTAAGGAGCAGGAGCTGCCCGACGGCAATTTCAGTACAGTCCGCAGCCCTAACCCTGAGGAAAAGGACGCCCTTACTATCGCCATTGAAAAGGCAAAGGAGAGCGGAGCAGACCTTGTACTCGGTACCGACCCTGACTGCGACCGTGTAGGCATTGCAGTTAAAAACGGAAGCGATTATGTTCTGTTTACGGGTAACCAGACGGGCGCTCTGCTCGTTAAGTTCATCTGTGAAATGCATAAAAACGAGCTTAATGAAAAATCAACCCTTGTTAAAACGATAGTTACAAGCGAGCTCGGCGCAAATATAGGCAGAAGCTACGGTGTTCAGGTTGAGGAAACCTTAACGGGCTTTAAGTATATAGGCGATAAAATCAATAAGTATGAGGAAACAGGTGAGCGTGAATTCGTTATCGGCTATGAGGAAAGCTACGGCTACCTTGTAGGCACCCACGCAAGGGATAAGGACGCAGTTGTAAGCTCAATGCTTATCTGCCAGATGGCTGCGTGGTACAAGGCGCAGGGCAAAACCCTTGTCGACGGCCTTAACGATATTTACGCTGAATTCGGATACTACCTTGATTTCCTTGACAGCTTTGTTCTCAAAGGCAAGGACGGAAGTGAAAAAATCCAGAGCCTTATGGTAACCTTCCGTGAAAAGGGCTTATCCCTGCTTCCCGGTATTAAGGAAATAATTGACTACAAAAACGGAGTTGCCGATCTGCCGAAGGAAAACGTACTCAAATACATTTTTGAGGACGGCTCCTGGATGGTTGTAAGACCGAGCGGAACAGAGCCGAAAATCAAGGTTTACTACTCAATAGTTGACCCCGATAAAAGCAACGCAGAAAAAAGACTTGAAAATATCCGCGCCGTGATGGGCGGAATAATTAAGGGATAAATTATGACAGTTCAAAGCTATATCGAAAACATAATAGCGCCTAAAATTCAGGGCGACGGCGGCTGGGTTGAATTTGACAGCCTGAGCGGTAACGAGCTTACGCTTATTTTCCGCGGCGAATGTGCAAAGTGTAAAATACTGAACCGCTGTACAGACTGGCTTGAAGGGCAGCTAAAAGCCGATTTAAACATGGATTTAAAGATTAAGGCTGTCTGTATTAAACCGTATTTTCAGGAGGTTTAAAAAGCGTTATGGCTCATATTAAGGTGCAAAGGCGCTCAATGCGGCGCGAGGAATGGATAAAGCTCCGTTTCTCACGGTTAAAAAAGCATATATATTCATCAAAAACGGAGATTGAAAATCTCCTTATTCGTGACGCCCGTCAGACAGGCGAAAACGAGTATGAGTTTTATTCAGAGGATTACCGTCCGCTTAAAAAGGGCGATATGTACTTTACTCCCGACGGCTCCGTTTTCATTAAAGCGGAGGTTGAATTGCCAAAGGCTTATAAGGGCAAGGAGCTTTACCTCGCCCTTAAAACAGCTGCGGAAATGGTTGTTAAAGTCAACGGAAAATTCGCGGGAGGTATTGACCCCAACCGCGAACGCGTTCTTATTTCGCCCTTTACAGGCGGCAAAAAAACAATTAACCTTGAAATAGAGGGCTACAACCGCTCAAAGCCCGACGACGAGCGCAACCCCGAAAGCCTTTCCGTTCGCGGCTGCCGTCAGGTTTTTGAGGGAGCTTACCTTGCAACGGTAAACCGGAGCGTTCTTGATCTTGTTTGGGATTTTGAAATCCTTATTGATATTATGGAAAGCGACTGCTTTGACGAGGATTACCGCGAATTCTTAAAGCGCGAACTCAGCAGTGCCATGGACCTTATTGATTTTGAGGGCGAAGAATTAAAGGGCGTAAATGAAGCAAGGCAGTATATTGAGGATAAAATTTATTCCTGCGATACCTTTAAAGGCAGCGGAGACGTTGCGCTCGTTGCCCATTCGCATCTTGATATTGCGTATTACTGGCGCAGAATTCATACCGTACAGAAAAATCTGCGTACCGTTTTAATTCAGCTTCGCCTGATGGACAGGTACCCGGAATTTAAATATACGCATACTCAGCCGTATCTTTACGAAACCCTTGAAAAATATTATCCCGAGGTTTTCAGCGAGCTGAAGAAAAAGGTTAAAAGCGGTCAGTTTGAGCCTGTCGGCGCAATGTATGTTGAGCCCGACTGTAATATTCCGAGCGCAGAAAGCCTTATCCGTCAGTGCCTTTACGGTCAGCTGACCTATAAGCGTATGTTCGGCAAAACCGTAAATAACGCGTGGCTTCCCGACGTTTTCGGCAACTCGTGGATTATGCCGCAGATTCTTAAAAAGAGCGGCGTTGACTTCTTTGTTTCAAACAAAATGTCAACCTGGAACGATACCAACCGCTTTCCGCATAATAACTTTATCTGGCGCGGTATTGACGGCAGCGAGGTTTACGCCTGCGTTCCGCCCACTCATTTTATAACCTGGAATTATCCTTCACAGATTCAGGAAAACTGGAACGCCTATATTGATAAGATTTACGGCGGCCAGACAATGAATATGTTCGGCTACGGTGACGGCGGTTCGGGCTGTACCGAGGATATGCTTGAATTTATGAAACGCTTTGAAAAGCTTTCAATTATGCCAAAATGCACCCATATGGGCGGCGCGGAGTTTCTTGAAAAGAATTTAAGGGGAAACAAAAACCTTGAAACCTGGGACGGTGAGCTTTACCTTGAAATGCACCGCGGAACCTTTACAACAAAGGCGGAGCTAAAAAAGACTAACCGCCGCCTTGAAGGCAAGTTCAGAAATGCGGAAATCCTTTCCGTAATGCGCGGAGAGGATAATCAGAAGAAAATCACGGAGTTTTATAAAAAGTTCCTTATAAATCAGTTCCACGATATTCTGCCCGGCTCTCATATTCATCCCGTTTATGAGGACGCCGTTAAGGATTATGCAGAAATTGAAAAGGAGCTTGATTCAATTATCGGCAGCGGAACAAAATATTTCAATTCGCTCAATTTTGAAAGAAACGCGCTTACCTTTGTACCTAATAAAAAGGGTACTTCAACAAGGCTGAACC
>JAFYGD010000225.1 GCA_017543415.1 Eubacterium sp.
GGCAATAATCATTTCCGCGCTTTCCTCGCCGACCTTTTTTAAAATCTTATCAAGTCCCTTTTCGAAAAGATAGCAGGTATAAGAGCCTTCCTCTTTGGCGGCTCTGCGGTCAAGTATAGTTTGATAATCGTTTCTTATATAATCCATATCAGCTTTCCTTAAACTCAATATTGTTGAAAAAACAGGAGTGGTTGCCCGTATGGCAGGCGGCGCCCGTCTGGATAACCTTGATTAAAAGCGTATCGTCATCGCAATCGCCCTTAATATCAACAACCTTCTGATAGTGACCTGAGGTTGCGCCCTTGTTCCAGAGCTCCTGACGGGAACGCGACCAGAACCACGTGTAACCCGTTTCAAGCGTTTTTTCAAGCGATTCCCTGTTCATATAAGCAAGCATAAGCACCTCGCCGCTGGAAGCTTCCTGAATAATTGCGGGGATTAATTCGCTTTTTTTAAAATACTTTTCTATTTGCATACGTCAACAGCCTCCTTAAGATTAAGGGTGCCGTGATAAATTGACCTGCCGCAGATTACACCGTACAGACCGGCATCACGCAGGGTGATAATATCGCCGAGATTAGTTACGCCGCCGGAAGCGGTAATATTGCAGTTCAAATCATAGTTAAGGCGTGAAAGCTGTTCAAGATTCGGTCCCGAAAGCATACCGTCACGCGAAATATCGGTATAAATAATATTTTCAACACCCATATTATCCACATACCTTGCAAGGTCAAGATAATTGGTTGTTGATTTTTCCGTCCAGCCCTCTGTTGCCACAAAGCCGTCCTTTGCGTCAATTCCGACTGCGATAATTGAGCCGAATTCTTTAACCGCTTCTTTTACAAACATAGGATTTTGTTGTGCAACAGAACCTAGGATAACCCTTGATATACCTTTTGAAGCATAAAATTCGATATCCTCCATAGTGCGGATACCGCCGCCTACTTCTATTTTAAGATTTGTATTTTCAGCTATTTCAAGAACCGTATCGGAATTAACGCGTTCCTTTTTCAGCGCGCCGTCAAGGTCAACAATATGTACCCATTCTGCGCCTGCGCTTTCAAAGTTCTTTGCGGTTTCAAGCGCGTTTTTTGCAACCTGCTGTGCGGTTGAAAAATCGCCCTTATACAGTCTGACGGGCTTGCCGTCAATTAAATCAATAGCGGGAAGGATAATCATTATAACACCCCTTTCGTTGATAGAACGGAGCCGTCTTCATTTTTTGATACGGCAATTTTTAATGCATGCGCTACCGCTTTGAATATCGCTTCAATTTCGTGGTGTGCATTTTTTCCGTAAGGAACGTTGATATGAAGCGTAATACCCGAATTCATTGCAAACGCTCGCCAGAATTCTTCAGTTACGCAGGTTTCGTAGTCTCCGCACCTTTCCTGCGGAAAGTCTGCATTGAAAACAAGAAACGGACGGTTTGAAATATCAAGCGCCGCTTCGGCAAGGCTTTCATCCATAACAATTTTGAAAAAGCCGTAACGTTCAATTCCGCTCATATCGCCGAGCGCTTCATTAAACGCTTTACCAAGGGCAATGCCCGTATCCTCTACGGTGTGGTGGGTATCAACACCAAGGTCGCCCTTTACCTTAACGTTCAGCCCGAAGCCGCCATGTACGCCGAACGCCGTAAGCATATGGTCAAAAAAGCCGATACCCGTTGAAATATCAACCTTTCCGCCGTCAAGCGAAAGCTCAATGCTTATCTGGGTTTCCATGGTATTTCTTTCAATTTTCGATGTCCTCATAGTTATCACCTTATTCAAATCTTACTTTAATTGAATTTGCGTGAGCAGTTAAGCCTTCAGCCTCTGCAAGAGTAATTATATCGTCCTTTGCTCTGCCGAGCTCTGCGCTTGTA
>JAFYGD010000226.1 GCA_017543415.1 Eubacterium sp.
AGAGGATGAGGACGGTTTTATCTTCCTTGTTGACAGAAAGAAGGACGTAATCATCAGCGGAGGTGAAAATATTTACCCCGTACAGATTGAGGACTTCCTTCGCAAGATGGACCAGATTAAAGACGTTGCCGTAATCGGTATGCCGGATTCAAGGCTCGGCGAAATTTCCGCAGCTATTATTGAGGTTAAGGAAGGCTTTTCACTTACCGAGGAAGAGGTTAACGATTTCTGCCTTGGTATGGCGCGTTACAAGAGGCCGAGAAAAATTATCTTTGCCGATATACCGCGTAATCCCACGGGTAAAATTGAAAAGCCGACGCTCAGGAAAATCTACTGTGTTGAAAATCTTGTTGCAAAAGAAAACGAATCATAAATCCGTTATTAAATCAGATATAAGTATTATTATAAACTATTTTCAGAGGTTACCGATATGAAAGAACTTATGCTCGGCAACAAGGCGTTTGCCCGCGGACTTTACGAGGCAGGCTGCGCTGTTGCGTCAAGCTATCCCGGAACTCCGTCAACGGAGATTACCGAGGAGGCTGCAAAATACGATGAGATTTACTGCGAATGGGCGCCGAATGAAAAGGTGGCTATGGAGGTTGCCTTCGGCGCTGCAATGGCAGGAAAAAGAAGCTTTTGCGGTATGAAGCACGTTGGCTTGAACGTTGCTGCAGACCCGCTTTACACCGCTTCCTATACAGGCGTTAACGCAGGTATGGTTATAGGCGTTGCAGACGACGCGGGAATGCACTCCTCTCAGAACGAGCAGGACAGCCGCCACCACGCAATCGCCTCAAAGGTGCCTATGCTCGAACCCTCCGACAGCGACGAGGCTCTGCGTTTTACAAAGCTTGCATTTGAGCTTTCGGAAGAATTTGACACACCCGTTATAGTTAAAATGTGCACGCGCGTTTCACATTGCCAGAGCATTGTTGAAAAGGGCGAAAGAGTTGAGTTTTCAAAGCCCTACGAGCGCGATATTGCAAAATACGTTATGATGCCCGGCAACGCCAAAAAGCGCCATCCCATTGTTGAGGAGCGCACCGAAAAGCTGCGCGAATGGGCTGAAACAAGCGACATCAACCGCGTTGAAATGGGCGATACCTCGCTCGGTATCATCACCTGCTCAACAAGCTACCTTTACGCTAAAGAGGTATTCGGCGAAAGAGCAAGCGTTCTTAAGCTCGGTATGGTTAATCCCCTTCCCGTTAAGCTTATTAAAGACTTTGCTTCAAAGGTTGACAGGCTTGTTGTTATTGAGGAGCTTGACCCGATTATTGAAAACCATTGCCGTGCGCTCGGTTTAGAGGTTACGGGTAAGGACGTGCTTCCGATTATCGGCGAGTTTTCGCAAAACCTTATTGCCGAAAAGCTCGGCGAGCCCAAAAAGGAAAACTGTAAATTTGACGAGCCGCTTCCTATGCGCCCGCCCGCAATGTGTTCGGGCTGTCCGCACAGAGGAGTATTCTACACCCTCAACAAAAACAAGTGCACCGTGCTCGGCGATATAGGATGCTACACGCTCGGCGCTGTTGCACCGCTTAACGCAATGCATATGACGCTTTGCATGGGCGGCTCCGTTTCGTCAATTCACGGCTTTAACAAGGCGCTCGGAGCAGAAGCAGAAGGCAGCACAGTTGCCGTTATAGGCGATTCAACCTTTATGCATTCGGGTATGACCGGACTTGCAAACATCGCTTACAATCAGAGCAATTCAACCGTTATTATTCTTGATAACTCAATCACGGGAATGACGGGACATCAGCAGAACCCCACAACGGGCTACAACATCAAGGGCGACCCCGCCGGTAAAATTGACCTTGAAGCGCTCTGCAAATCGATGGGCTTCAACCGTGTAAGAGTTGTTGACCCCTATGACCTTAAGGCAACCGATGAGGCTGTTAAAGAGGAACTCAAGGCAGACGAGCCTTCGGTTATTATTTCACGCCGTCCCTGCGTTCTTCTTAAATATGTTAAAACAAATCCGCCGCTTAAGGTGGATACTGATAAGTGCCGCAGCTGTAAGGCTTGTATGAAGCTCGGCTGCCCGTCAATCAGCTTTAAAGACGGCAAAGCGCATATTGATAACACACTTTGCACGGGCTGCGGAGTATGTCAGCAGCTCTGTCATTTTGACGCATTGAAGTAAGGAGGAACTGACTATGACAAAGAATATAATGATTGTCGGAGTAGGCGGTCAGGGCTCGCTTCTTGCAAGCAAAATGCTCGGTCAGATTCTTCTTACCGCAGGCTATGACGTAAAGGTAAGCGAGGTACACGGAATGAGCCAGCGCGGCGGCTCCGTTGTAACCTACGTTCGCTTCGGCGACAAGGTGTACTCCCCCGTTATTGACAAGGGAGAGGCAGATTACATTATTTCATTTGAGCTTCTTGAGGCTGCAAGATACGTTGAATACCTTAAGCCGCACGGCCATATTGTTGTTAACACTCAGCAGATTGACCCAATGCCCGTTATTACGGGAAACGCAGTATATCCGGAAAACCTTGTTGAAAAAATGAAGGCTTCGGGCGCTGAGGTAGAGGCGTTTGACGCGCTTGCCGTTGCCGAGGAGGCAGGCTCCTCTAAAGCGGTAAATATTGCGCTGCTGGGCAGGCTTTCAAAGAAGTTTGAGTTTACCGAGGAGCAATGGCTTGACGCACTTGAAAAATGCGTTCCGCCCAAATTCCTTGAACTGAACAAAAAAGCGTTTGCGCTCGGCAGGAATTCATAAAAACTATTGACAAACAAAAATGATTGCCTTATAATAGTACTACGCTACAGCGCTAAAGCGTGATTAAAACGTTAACAAACAGAGGAAAAACAATGAAAAGCAAGCTTAACCGCAACAACTTCAGCTTTAGCTTTAACTTCTTTTGGTTTACAACCTGAGGGGTTAATTTGCTATGCAGCTAAATGTGAAGGTTAAGAAAGTTTAGAATTCACATCAGGTGTAGCACTTTAACCGGTGCTACACCTTTTTATATTCAAAACACCATTGCTTTTCGGAAAGGACAGGTTATGAAAAAGTACTATCAACCGGAAATTGAAACCGCTCCTTATGAAGAAATAAGACGGATTCAAAATGAAAAGATTGTAAAGCAGGTGCGTTACGTATACGATAACGTACCCTACTACCGCAATCTTATGGACAAAAAGGGCGTATCCCCCGACGACATCAAGAGCGTTGACGACATTAAAAAGCTCCCGTTCCTTACCAAAGACGATTTAAGGGAAGCTTATCCTTACGGATTGCTCGGTACGGATTTAAAAAATATTATCCGTATTCAGTCAACCTCCGGCACAACGGGAAAGCGCGTTGTTGCATTCTACACACAAAAGGATATTGATATGTGGGAAGAATGCTGCGCAAGGGCTGTTGTTGCGGCAGGCGGTACAAACGAGGACGTATGCCAGGTTTGCTACGGCTACGGCTTATTCACAGGCGGTGCCGGTCTTAACGGCGGCTCACAGAAGGTCGGCTGTATGACTCTGCCTATGTCATCGGGTAATACGGACAGACAGATTCAGTTTATGATGGACCTTGGCTCAACCATTCTCTGCTGTACTCCGTCCTATGCGGCTTACATCGGCGAATCGCTTGCGGAACAGGGATATAAGCCCGAAGACAACAAGCTTAAGGCGGGTATTTTCGGCGCTGAACCGTGGACAGAGGAAATGCGTCAGGAAATTCAGAGACTGCTCGGCATCAAGGCGTACGATATTTACGGCTTAACCGAAACCTCGGGTCCCGGCGTTGCGTTTGAATGTGAAGCGCAAAACGGTATGCATATTAACGAGGACCATTTCTACGCTGAAATCATTGACCCTGACACCGGCGAGGTACTCCCCGAAGGCTCAAAGGGCGAACTTGTTTTCACCTCTCTTGACAAGGAGGGCTTCCCTCTTTTACGTTACAGAACAAAGGATATATGCATTTTGTCACGCGAAAAGTGTTCTTGCGGCAGAACACACGTTAAGATGACAAAACCGCTCGGCAGAAGCGACGATATGATGATTATCCGCGGCGTTAACGTATTCCCGAGCCAGATTGAAACAGTTCTTCTCAAGGAAGGCTACACGCCGAACTACCAGATTGTTGTTGACCGTGTTAACAATACGGACACCTTTGATATTTATGTTGAATGTTCACCCGAACGCTTTTCCGATAAGGTTTCTGAAATGCAGAACAGCGAAAGAAGCCTTGCTGTTGCAATGCGAGCCATGCTCGGTATTAACCCGAAAATCCACCTTGTTGCACCCAAATCAATTCAGCGTAGCGAGGGTAAGGCAGTTCGTGTTATTGATAAGCGTAAGTTACATTAAGGAGGAAAAACAATGGCTATAACACAATTATCGGCATTTTTAGAGAACACGCCCGGTACACTTTGCGAAACTGTTGCTGCAATTACAAAGGCAGGGGTTAACATCCGTGCATTAAGCGTTGCGGACACAAAGGATTTCGGTATTTTAAGAATTATCGTTTCCGATATTGATAAAACAAAGGCTGCTATAAGTGATGATACTATTGTTAAGGAAACACCTGTAATTGCGGTAAAAATGAACGATAAGGCAGGCGCGCTTAACAACATTCTTACAACCCTTGAGGCTGCCGACATTAACGTAGAATATGTTTACGCCTTCACCGGCGCAGTACAGGGCAACGCATACGTTGTTTTCAGAGTTGATGACGTTGAGAATGCCGAGGAAGTTCTTAATAAAAATAATATCCCCACCCTTAACGATGAGGATATTAACGAATATCTGAAATAAAAAGAAGGGCGCTGCCCTTCTTTTTTTATATACAGAATATTTTTTTTGCGTTTTCGCTTAAGACCATGGCTTGTTCCTCTTTACCGGGAATAAGCCTTTTTACGGTTTCAAGCGTTTTTTTCTGGTTGCTCCACGGACTGTCGGTACCGAAAAGAATTTTATCCGCGCCGTGCTTTTTTACCATACGGCAGAACTGTTCTTCGGAAAGAAGCTTTGTTTCCTCCTCGGGAACGAACATACCCTCCGGTACTTCGTAGCGGTCAAGGGAAAACGATGTATCAAGATAAACGTTTTCACCGCAGAGCGTTTTTTCAACCTCGTCCCAGCCTTTCCAGGAGCCCATATGGGCAAGCACAAGCTTTTTTGGCGCAACCGCTTTAAGCACGTTACAGATATGCTTTACGCTTGAAAAGTTATATGGCATAATACCTATATCAAGCCCCGCGTGAACAACAACCGCAAGGTCGTTTTCACAGGCGGATTCAATAATCCTTAAATACTTGATATCGTCAAGGTCTGTATTCTGATAAGCGGGGTGAAGCTTAATTCCCGTTAAGCCCTCGCTTTTAATCCGCGCAAGCTCGCTTTTGAAATCCTCAAAATCGGGGTGCATTGCACCGAGCGAAAACAGTCCCCTGCCCGAAAACGAGCTGTTTTTTTCAACAGCTATATTGTTCAGCTTTTCAACCTGAGCTGCATTGGTTGCAACGGGAAGAAGAACCGAAACGTCAATTCCCGCGCTTTCCATTGAGGAAAGGAGTCCGCTGTCCGTACCGTCGGTGTAAGCGGTGGTTTTTGCCGCTGCGGACATTTTTGGTATCGCCTTTTCAGCAATACGGGGCGGAAAAGTATGAGTATGAACATCTATTACCATAAGTTACCTCAAAAACACGGGCGTTAAAGCAACGCCCGTAGTATTTTTATTCTGCGTCCTCGCCGAGGGATTCCTTGGCAGTAACAATCTGCTTTCTGTTGTAGCAGGCAAAGGTTTCCTCAACAAGCTGTGTATCCGGCTTGGGAGTTACAAGGCTTACAAGCGGAACAATTACAAGTCCGGCAAGCATTGCTACCGAGCCGCAGTTAATCGGCGACTGAAGGATTGCGGGGAAATGCGCTCTGAAGAGCATATTTGCAATCATAAGCAGCGAGCCGAAGGCAAAGCTTACATAGCAGGCAGCCTTTGTTGTTTTTTTCCAGTAAAGCGAGAACATAAACGGTGCAAGGAAAGCGCCTGCAAGAGCACCCCAGGAAATACCCATAAGCTGTGCAATGAAGTTTGAAGTTGTGTTGTACTGGAACAGGGCGATTACAGCCGAGATTGCAATAAATACAACAACAAGAATTCTCATTGAAAGAACCTGCTTCTTTTCGCTCATCTTCTTAATAATGTTATCCTTAAGGAAGTCGATTGTAAGAGTTGATGAGGAAGCGAGTACAAGCGATGAAAGGGTTGACATTGAAGCCGAAAGAACAAGAATTACAACAAGTCCTATTAAGAGAGGGGAAAGGTCGCTGAGCATTGTAGGAATAATGCTGTCAAAGCCGTTTTTAAGAGTTCCGTCCTCAAGCACTTCAATTTTATTTGAGAAAAGTCTGCCGAATCCGCCGAGGAAGTAGCAGCCGCCTGCTACAACAACAGCGAAGAAGGTTGAAATAATTGTACCCTTTTTAATATCGCTTTCACTTTTGATAGCATAGAATTTCTGTACCATCTGCGGAAGTCCCCATGTGCCGAGCGATGTAAGAATTACAACAAAACCGAGGCTGAGCGGGTCCGGTCCGAAGAAGGAATTGAATACACCGGGAGTTGAGGAAACGTTTTCATCAACGATTTTTGCAAGTCCGTCAAGGCTGCCCATAAAGCCGCCGTTTACCTTAAGCACTGCGGCAATTACAACAACTATGCCGAACAGCATAATAATTCCCTGAATAAAATCGTTAATAGCAGTTGCCATGTATCCGCCGGCAATAACGTAAATTGCCGTAAGAACGCTCATAATAATAATGCAAACGCTGTAATCAATGTTAAACGCCATACCGAAAAGGCGTGAAAGTCCGTTGTAAAGCGAGGCGGTATAAGGAATAAGGAAAATAAATACTATAACCGAAGCGGTTACCTTTAAGCCCTTGCTCTGAAAACGCTCGCCGAAAAACTGCGGCATTGTTGCAGAGTCAAGGTGCTGAGTCATAATACGGGTACGCCTGCCGAGGATTACCCAGGCGAGTAGCGAGCCGATTACCGCGTTTCCTATACCTATCCATGTTGACGCAATACCGAATTTCCAACCGAACTGACCGGCGTAACCTACAAAAATTACCGCAGAGAAGTAGGATGTACCGTAAGCGAAGGCCGTGAGCCACGGACCTACCGAGCGTCCGCCGAGAACGAAGCCCTTAACGTCGGTTGTATGCTTGCGTGCGTAAAAGCCGACACCTATCATAACGCCGAAGAAAAGCACAAGCATAATGATTTTAATTGCCATTTCCATAATAAACACCTCACAATGATACTTTAGCGCTTTAAAGTTTTACGCTTTAAAGCTTTTATGTGTTACAGTGTACCATAGCATTTAGCGTTTGTCAACACTTTTTTACAAAAAAAATTAAGGAGTAAAAATACTCCTTAAATATAGTTCAAAACGTCTATTATATCCTCAATTACAGGCACGTCGGGGCGTAAATCTACGTCCTTGAACCAGCCGAAATTCATTCTTATTGCCTTCATTCCCGCTGCAAGCGCGCCCTGAATATCGTTTACGGGGTGGTCGCCGACATAAACGCACTCTTCGCAGGGAACGCCGATTTTATCCGCCGCTATTTTAAACAGCCCCGGGTCGGGCTTATGTACGCCGTAGTCGCCGCTTACAACAACAATATCAACCAGGGGAAGAAGGCCGCTCGTTTCCATTTTATGGTTTTGCAAAACGGACGGACCGTTGGTTATTACGCCCGTTATATATCCCCTGTCCTTCAGCTCCTTTAAAAGAACGGGAGAGTTCGGGAAGATAACGTTACAGTCGCCGAAGGTATAATCGTAATCGTTTGCAAGGGTTTCGGCATCGGGTGAATTCTCCCAGCCCCACATTGATATAAGCTCATTAAACCAGTCAACCCGGTTTACATAACCGCCCTTGCCCGTAACGCGCATATCTTCTTTTCGTTTTTCAAGCTCTTCGCCCTCAATTTCAGGCAGATACATGGCAAAGAACTTATCCATATAATGCTCGAAAGCCTCCGTTCTGTCCTGAAGGGTTTCGTCAAAATCAAACAATACTGCTTTTATCATATATAAGCTGCGCCTTTAGTTCGTCAAGCGAAGAAAAGGTTTTTTCCTCTCTTAAATAGTTTAAAAGCTCAATCCTTACGGTTTTACCGTAAAGGCTTCCGTCAAAATCAAAAACGTGGGTTTCCGCAAGCGGACTTTCAACCCTGAAGCTCGGGCGTATACCTATATTAGTAAACGCCTTGAACATTTTGCCGTCAATTTCCGCACGGCTTTCGTAAACTCCGTATTTCGGAACGCAAAGTCCTTCGGGGAGGTTCTGGTTAAGGGTTGGAAAGCCGACGAGCCTTCCGCGCCTGTCGCCCTCAATAACGGTATTCTCAAAGGTAAAGTTATAGCCGAGCATATCG
>JAFYGD010000227.1 GCA_017543415.1 Eubacterium sp.
AACAGATTTTTTGTTAGAACAAAGCACAAAATCGGGTTAAGGCTTGCCGCCTTAACCCGATTTTTAATGACGTTGTAGCTAAAAAGATGTGATTTTAGGGCTGAAACTATTTATGCAGGGTGCCCCGTGGGGTGCTTTTTTATTGTCAGTTTTTGGTTATGTTTGTGATTTCCTGGTTCGAGCCGGCCTTCATAAACTGCGTGTAGCCGTACTTTTTCTTAACTGCTTTCAGGTTGAGCTTAACCTTGCCGCAAGCCATATTGCAGATAAGCTTTGTTGCCTCCGTTCCGTAATGGTACTGGATATGAAGCAAATTCTTTGTGAACCAGGTGTTGTTGGGAAGAACGCAGGTCTTTGCGTTGATTACCTTGTCGGGGGAAACGTACTTGCCCTTTGCCTTTTTGCCCTTGAGCTTTTTGCCGTACTTGGCAACAGTTGCACCGCCGGAAGCGTAAACTGTATCAATAAGCACGTCGGTGTGGTTCTTTGACCTTGAGGTTACGGGGATACCCCTTGTGCCGTAGTTGGCAAGAATTGCAACCTCTGCGCCGTGACGCTTTGCGTATTTTATATTCTTGTAAAATCTTCCCTGTACCTTGTGGTACTTTTTAATCTTTGTGTAAAGACCGCTGCTCTTGTCAAGGAAGCCTATGCCGCTCATCTTCTTAACGCAGGCGTCAAAGTCGTTGTACGCAACGCATTCCCAGTAAGCGGGGATATTGCCAATCCAGTCCTTGATTACCATATTGAAGAATTTTTTAAGCAGCCGCTTGCTTTTAACAATTTCGTTCAGGTTATCAACGGCAATTCCTATACGGTAATCACCTATTGCGCTTATAGCCTTGAAAAGAGTTGCGTTGTTGCCGCCGTCATAAGCGGTTTCCATATGCTTAAGGTAGGTAAGAACCTCTTTCTTGTTAAAGCCTATGTCAAGGCGGAGAAGCCTTGCAACGGCATCGCCCTGAATTGCGGGGTTAACAAATACATAGCGCGCAACGTCGTTCTTGTTTTTGTAAGCGTCAAGGTAAGCGCTCATTACAGCGCCGCCGAGCGAGCAGCCCATAAGAGCAACCTTCTTTGCGCCGGTTCTCTTTTTAATTGCAACAATCTGCTTTCTTAATATCTTTGCCGTTGCGCATACGTCGTTGCGCCAGTCGTAGTTGAAAACGTAAACGTTTTTTGAGCCGTAGATGTTGCAAAGCTGGCGCGCAATGCCTCTTTCGGCGTTGGTTGCGCCCTGCCAGTAATCCTTGTGCTTTGAAAGCGGTGTTGTCCAGTAGTTGTTTATGCCCTGTCCTTCGGGCGTGTTTCCGTTTTCATCGCAGTTCAGCTCGGAAGCGCGGAAATAATCGCCGAGCGCGCTGAACAGCTCTTCATAGTTAACGGAGCTTTCCTTAGATAAAAGCTTAACCGCCTCGCTCATAATTTCGCTGTTGGTAAGAAGGCTTTTCACGTCAAGGCCGTAGCCCTCCATAAGCTCCTCATTTTCAGTGCCTACGTTTTTGTAAAGCTCGTTGCCGCCGAGGCCGTGAATTAAAATTACGGGAATTTTGTTTTCACGCGCAAAGGCAACGGAGGAAACCGAAAATACCATAACAAGCGTAAGGAAAAAACACATTATTTTAGTGAAAGTTTTTTTCATAAATATCAACTCCTTAGCCCTATTATATCACATATTAAAAATTCGTCAAATAAAAAAGGAACGGGCTCCCGTTCCTTTAAGTCTATTTTCTTTTTATTACATTAACCATTATTTTTTCAACTTCCGCCCTGTTGAAGTTGGGGGAAAGCATCATAATAATATCTGTGCAGCCGCCTACAAGGAATGTAATCTTTGCAACCTCATGGTAATTGTCCTTAAGGTTAATTTTGTTTGCGCTGCAGATTTCGGCAATAAACTTTTCCTTAACCGCTTTAATTGCGGAATCGTAAATCATGCTGTTTCTGAAGCGTTCAACGTAAATAAGATTATCCTCTACCGCATCAAGGATTTTCTTAACAGTTGCTTCGGGTGCCAGGGACATGCGGGTGTAATCCATATCCTTGCCGAATTCAAGGATTCTGCTCATAAAGAAATCAAAGCATTTCTGAAAGCAGTCGTTTATGCTGCTGTAGTGAAGATAAAAGGTGCTTTTGTTAATACCGGCTCTGTCGCAAAGTTCAACAACGGTGATTTTGTCCAAATCCTTTTCCGTTGAAAGCTCAAAAACCGCATTGAATACAGCAAGTCGTGTTCTTACAATTCTTTTATCCATACCTGCTCCTCCTGTCCGTTTCATGTAAGTGTCTATTATCTTTAGTATGCTATTAATACCACATATTTTAACTTTTGTCAATGATTTATTCGTAATAATATACATTTATTTTCAATAATTATACAGTGTATAGACAAATTAAAAAAATATTGTATTAAATAATGAAGTATAGTATAATACTGTTGTATATTTCTTTTTGGAGGTAATAATTATGAGCAATTGTTGGCTTAACGGTAAAACAGCTGTAGTAACCGGCGCGTCCGGCGGTATGGGCGCAGGCATTGCCGCAACCCTTATCAAAAAGCACGGCTGTACCGTAATCGGCGTTGCAAGAAGTGAGCCGAAAATGCTTAAGTTTATTGAAGAGCTCGGAGATGAATATAAGGATAAGTTTTCTTATAAGCTTTTTGACGTTTCCGTTAAGGAAAACTGGGAAAGCTTTGCAGAAGAGCTTAAGGCAGAAGGCGTAAAGCCCGATATCCTTATCAATAATGCGGGCATTCTTCCCAAATTCAAGCGCTTTGACAGATATTCTTATGAAGAAATAAACCAGGCAATGAATATCAATTTCTATTCCTGTATTTATTCAACCAAAACCCTTCTTCCCGTTCTTCTTGAGTCTGACAGCCCCGCGATAATCAATATTGATTCCTCCGCAGCGCTTATGACTCTTGCGGGAACCTCAATGTACTCCGCTTCAAAGGCTGCTCTCAAGGGCTTTACCGAAGCGCTGCGCGTTGAGTTTGCAGGCAAGATGTACGTTTCTCTTGTATGCCCGGGCTTTACAAAAACGGATATTTTCCGCAACCAGGGCGAGGAGAGCAACGACAAGGGCGCAAAGGTTATGAATATGATTTCTACCGACTGTGACAGAATGGTAAGAATGATAATGCGCGGCATTGAGTATAAATATCCGATGCAGGTAAGGGGCTTTGACGCTCATGCAATGAGCACCTTTAACCGCCTTATGCCTGTTTACGGCTCAAAGCTTTTCAGCGCAGTAATGAAGATGGCTAACGTTGACATCTTCAAGGAAGTTTTCTGTGAATAATGAATAGAAAGCTGTATAAACTGATTGTGCGCTATAACTGTCATGCAAAAAAGTTTTATGAAGCGCTGGACAGAAGGCATGACCAAAAGCTTGTAGGGATGACTCTCGGTGACTACGTTCCCTCGCAGCACCGCAAGGATATGGGCGCAACGGGCAGTGAATCCACACCGTACTACGCTCTGCGGAAAATGCTCGGTAAGGACGCCTTCGGTGAAAATGAAGTTTTTGCCGATGTCGGCTGCGGAAAGGGCAGAGTTCTTGCTTATATGGCGGCGGAACACGGTTTTAAAGGCAAGCTCCGCGGGGTTGAGCTTAACGATGAGGTAGCTGCTCTCGCTTCAGAGTGGGCAAAGCAGTTCGATAACGTTGAAATTATAGCAGGAGACGCATTTGCCCAGGACCTTTCCGACATCACCGTAATGTACCTCGGCAGACCTTTTGAAACCAAGTTTTTCAAAACCTTTATTGACAAGCTTGAAAGCGAAATCAAGCACCCGCTTACGGTGTATTACTGGGTGGACCAGCAAAGCGGCAAGTATCTTAATGACCGCCCCGGCTGGAAAATGGAAAAGCGCATAGTTATTTATTATCATATGGGACTGCCTCTTGTGTTCTGGCCTCAGGGCTTTTCCAAGTGGAGTTACACACCGAATACAGAAAAGGAGTAATAAAATATGTCCGATGTAATTGATATTACCAAACAAAAGCATCTGAAGTTCAAGGAAATACTTGCCTATTCGCTCGGTCTTTTCGGCTTTCAGGCAATAGTAGGACTTCTCAATTCCTATCAGGCGGAGTTTGACGGCTCAATCCTCGGCGTTGATATCGGCGTTGTAGGCGTGCTTATTCTTGTTGCCAAGATTGTTTCCGCCGTTGCGGACCCGATTGTAGGCGGTATAGTTGACCGCTCAAAAAGCAAGCTCGGCAAGTTCAAGTCAATGATACTTTATTCAATAGCTCCTCTGCTAGTTATGAGCGCGGTTATTTTCATTGACGTTCCGTTTAAGAATAACCAGATGGTAACCTATGTATGGATTTTTGTTACATACCTTATCTGGTCAATCGCCATGACCATGGGCGACGTTCCTTCACAGGGTATAGCCGCAGCGCTTACCCCCAACCCGACGGAAAGAACAAACGTTGTTTCAATTTCAAACACCGCAAAGCAGATTGGCTTTTCAGCCTGCGTTGTAATCGTTCCTATCGTTTGCCTTATTATTCCCAGCGGCTCAAAGGTATTCGTTAAAAAGGGCGAGGTTGACAACCCCATGATTGCAAGCGAATATTTCTGGGTAGCGGTTCTTACTGCCGTTCTCGGCTGCGCGCTTTTCGCACTTATTCCGCTTGTAAATAAGGAAAGAGTTGTTACGGAATCAAACGAAAAGATTACCGCAAAGGATATGCTTGCGGCTCTTAAGGATAACAAACCGCTTATGCTTGTTATCGTTTCCTATTTCCTCGGCTTCGGCCGTCAGATGGCAATGGGCATTCAGGTACAGGCTGCCAACGTTCTTCTGGGCTCACAGAACCTTGTTGCCGTGCTCGGTATCGTTACCGCTATCGGCTCAATGATTAGCATGGCGCTTTGCCCGATGCTTATTAAAAAGCTCAATGAAAAAAGAGCGTACATCCTGCTTTCCGTTTACGGCTTTGCAGCTTCAATTCTTTCGTTTATCGTTGGTCACTTCTGGTTCAGAAGCCCCGATAATACACTGCTGACAATTCTGTTCTACGCTTCCTTGTTCCTTATCGGTTTACAGTTCGGCGCAGTAACGCTTATGCCTATGATTATGACTGCAGACTGCGTTGACTACTATGAATACGAAACAGGCAAGCGTATGGAGGGCGCGGCTTATTCAATCCTTACCCTTACAATCAAGGTTTGCCTTGCGCTCGGAACAGCTCTCGGTCTTGTATTTGTAGGCCTTTCGGGTTATTCGGATACCTTAAAGCAGATTGACGCGGGTACGGTAAGCGAATTCAGCACAAAAACAAAGGATATTATCTTCTTTGCATATACCGCTCTGCCGGGTATACTTGCTCTTCTTTCAATAATTCCTATGTTCAAATATGATATAGTAGGCGATAAGAAGGAAGCAATTTCCAGGGCTCTCGGCGAAAAGAGAAAGTAAAACAAATTAAAAAAGGCTTCGGTTAACACCGAAGCTTTTTTATTATTACCGTAAAAGGAAAATGCAGTTAAACGTAAATATCTAATGTGACAATTTAATGTGACAATATTGTAATGGAATATACCTCCCCGTTATGCTAAAATAGACACGAGGTGAAACAAATGAACATTTTCCTTTTAGAGGATGACAGCGCAATCGGGATTGCTCTTACCTATTCTCTTGAAAGCGAGGGCTATGCAGTAACGCTAGCAAAAAGCATAGCCGAATCGAAGAAAATAATTGAAAAACAAGCCTTTGCACTTTACATACTTGATTTAACTCTTCCAGACGGAAGCGGTTACGATATATGCAAGGCAGTTAAGGAACAGGGTGATTATCCGGTTATTTTCCTTACCGCATACGATGATGAAGCAAACGTTGTTATGGGCTTTGACTTCGGCGCAGACGATTATATTGTAAAGCCGTTCCGTCTTAAGGAGCTGCTTGCAAGAATTAAATCCGTTCTTCGCCGGTACAGCAAAGAAGCATCCGACGGGATAATTAATATACAGAATATCCGCATTAACACAAATGAGGCAAGAGTGTTCAAAAACGGCGAGGAGGTTATCCTTACCGCTATGGAATACCGCCTGCTGCTTACAATGCTGAACAACCGCGGTATAGTTCTTACACGCAATAAGCTGCTTGAGGATTTGTGGGATATTGAAGGCGATTTTGTAAACGATAATACGCTGACTGTATATATCAAGCGCCTTCGAAATAAAATTGAGAACAACCCTGCCGAGCCCGAAATCATCAAAACAAAAAGAGGAATGGGGTATTACATTGAAAAATAGAGAGTTTTATTTACCCGTTATTATCTGCGCGGTTATAACCGCGGTACTGTCATCAATTTGTTTTAAATCAGATATAATATCGGGCGTTATATGTGCGGCGCTCGGCTTGGCGGTTATCTGCGTTTTTGCGGTTTATACGGCAAAAAGATATAAAGAAATAAGCAGGCTTAACGATTATCTTTCGCTTGTTTGCAGCGGTAATTATGAGCTTGATATTGAAAATAACGCCGAAGGTGAGTTATCCGTTTTGAAAAATAACCTATATAAAGTTATTACGCGGCTGAAAACGCAAAACGAGGTTATAGCAGAGGATAAAACATATCTTGCAGATTCGCTTGCCGATATTTCGCACCAGCTTAAAACGCCGCTGACGTCAATGCTTGTTGTGTCCGAACTTCTTGAAAATGAAACGGACGCTTCAAAACGCCGTGAGTTTACGCAGATAATTAATACGCAGTGCGAAAAAATGAGCTGGCTTATTCAGACTCTCCTGAAGCTTTCAAAGCTTGATGCGGGCACTGCCGAAATGAACGCTGAATCCTTTTCCGTAAGCGATGTAATTGAAAACAGCCTTGCTCCGTTTATGCTGACAATGGATTTAAAAAATATAAGCGTTAAAAAGAGCATAAACGAATTTGCACTCAGCGGTGATAAAAACTGGACGGCTGAGGCACTGCAAAATATAATAAAAAACTGCATTGAACACACAGCTGACGGGGGTACGCTTACAGTTTCAACCGACGAAACGACGGTGTTCGGACGTATCGTTATAAGCGATAACGGCTGCGGAATTGCAAAAGAGGATTTGCCCTATGTTTTTGAGCGCTTTTACCACGGTAAAAATTCCTCATCCGAAAGCGTAGGCATAGGGCTTGCGTTATCAAAAGCAATTCTTAATAAAGAAAATGCCGCCGTTTCCGTCACAAGCGAGGAAGGCGGCGGCACTGAATTTGAAATCAAGTTTTATAAATCAGTTATATGACTGAATTGTAATAATAAATTCACCTGATTGTAAGTTTGGAATAGTACCATTGCGTCAAAAGGAGGAAATACTATGAAAATTTTAGAAACGGTAAATCTTTGTAAAACCTACGGCAGCGGCGACACAATGGTAAAAGCGCTTGATAACGTTAATTTTTCGGTTGAGCGCGGCGAATTCGTTGCAATCGTCGGACCTTCGGGTTCGGGCAAGTCAACTCTTATGCATATTCTCGGCGGAGTTGACAAGGCAACAAGCGGCAGCGTTATTATCGACAAGACCGATATTTCCACTCTTGACGAAACGGCGCTTGCAATCTTCCGCAGACGCCAGATAGGACTTGTTTATCAGTTTTATAATTTAATTCCTATTTTAACGGTTGAGGAAAACTTAACTCTCCCGCTTCTGCTTGACGGCAGAAAGCCCGATAAAAGGCAGCTTAACACCATTATTGAGCGCCTTGGTCTGCAGGACAGACTGACTCATCTTCCGTCTCAGCTTTCGGGCGGTCAGCAGCAGAGGGTATCAATCGGCAGGGCGCTTATTAATAATCCCGCGCTTATGCTTGCGGACGAGCCCACGGGCAACCTTGACAGCGAGAACAGTAAGGAAATTATTTCGCTTTTACGTCAGTTCAACCGTGAGCTCGGACAGACCGTTATTATGATTACACACGACGAGAATATTGCGCTTTCCGCAGACCGCCTTATTGAAATTAAGGACGGCAAAATCGTCCGCGACGAAAGGAGAGTACAATGAGCATAGTTAACAAACTGACTCTGCGTCATATTAAGAGTCATAAAAGAAGGTCTTTGCTTACTATACTTGCAATTATAGTTTCGGTTGCAATGGTTACTGCGGTGTTTACAAGCGTTTTTTCCTTTATAAGATTCCTTCAGGATTCAACCAAGGCTTACGACGGCAACTGGCACGTGCAGTTACTCTATGATAAAACGCCTGACCTTTCAGCATTTGATAAAAATGAGTTAGAATACTATACAAGCTCTAATGTGTTTCAATTTACATATGACAAGGATGCAGAGGCGGCAAAGGCTTATGCTCAGACCGACGCAGTTGACGAGAGCGCCGTTGATATGAGAAACATCAATATAATTAAAGGCTCGTTTCCCAAAAATGCAGACGAAATTCTTGTTACAAAGGAATACATTGATAAAAATAAGCTTGACTGGCAGGTTGGCGACAAGGTCAGTCTTTACTGTCTTGATTATGCAACAGAAAAAAAGAGCTTAGGTGCGTACACGCTTTGCGGAATTGCCGATGGCAATGTCAGTTTTTTTGACCACCGCGACGCAGTAGTTGCCTTTACTCCCGAGATAAGAAAAAGCGGACTTTCAACATATGTAACAATCAGCTTTAAAAAGCTTGATAATTCAGTGTATGACAGAGCCGAGGCGTTGCAAAAGAAAACCGGAGCAGACAGTTACATTAAATATAATAATGACCTGCTTAACTTTTCGGGCGTTATGAAGAATAACGATTCCTTAAAAGCGATTGGCGGATTTGCGGCGGTAATTCTTGTTGTAATTATGATTGCCTCCGTAATTATGATATACGACAGCTTTGCCGTATCGTATCAGGAACGCGAACGCTATCTCGGTATGCTCGCCTCGGTTGGCGCAACAAAAAGGCAAAAGCGCTCGTCAATCTACTTTGAGGGCTTGGTCCTCGGTGCAGTATCAATTCCGTTAGGTCTTGCGGCGGGCTTTACAGGTATGGCAATTACCTTTAAAAGTATTCAGAGCGCGTTGCTTAAAACAATAGCTATTCCTATTCACGATACATTAAGGGTGCATTTTAATCCTTATATTTTTATCGGAACAATCCTTATCAGCGCGCTGACAATTTTTATTTCGTGTTATATTCCCGCACGCCGCGCGTCTAAAACAACGCCTATTGCGGCGATTAAGGGAACGAATACGGTTAAGGTTAAAAAGGCAAAGCGTCTTCGCGTTTCAAAGCTCACAAAAAAGCTTTACGGCTATGAGGGCGAGCTTGCGGTCAAGAACTTCAAGCGTAACGGCAGGCGAAGCAGGAATATAGTTTTTGCGCTCGTTATGAGCGTAGTGCTTTTTCTTACGGTTACCAATTTTTCTCAGATGTTTACAACTCTTGTTAAGCATGAGGCAGGCGAAGGCGCTGCGGATTTTGTGGTATATACCGACCTTGAATATATACATAAGGCAGAAAACTATTTTGACTACGCTGATATTGACGGCTATATCGGATACCTTGCGACGCCTGCAACCCTTAAAAACACGGAGCTTTTTACGGAAGATACAAAGCGCGCCTTTAACCTTTACGATTATGAAGAGGTAACCGACCTGTTTATCTTCGTAATGGATAATGCAAGCTTTGACGATTATCTTAAATCCATAGGCGAAAAGCCGGAAGGCTATCACGACGCCGATAATCCCAAAGCGGTGGTTTTCAACCGCGTTGTTGATACGACGAGCGCCAAGCCTGCAAATTATAAGGCTTTTCTTGACAGCGCAGAAGGTGAAAAGCTTAATTGCTATAAAGAAGAATACAATGACGATACAAATGACTATGATATTATCAAAAGTTTTAATGTAACGGCGGGAAAGCTTACGGATAAGGAATATGCTTCCGCACTCTTCCAGCCCAAATACGATAATGCGCCGGCGCTTGTTATGTCGGAAGATGTTATCCCGGCACTTCCTGTTGAGCGCAATATGTTTTATTTCGGCGTTTTTACAAGGGATTATAAGACTGCAATGCAGGCTGCAGACGAGTATTTTGAAAATGCAAATATGAGTTATGAGATTGTTGACAGTACATCTCAGATTCAGTCAATTAATGCCGTTTTGCAGATAATGAAGGTGTTCGTTTACGGCTTTATAACATTACTTACCTTTATTGCAATTATCAATATTATTAATTCTATATCAAACTCTATGAACGAGCGCAAAACGGAGTTTGCCATGCTCAAATCCGTTGGCGTAACGCCTAAGGGCTTTAAGAAGATGATTTATGTTGAAAGCATCCGCTACGGCGCAAAATCACTCTTGTGGTCGCTTCCGATTAGCGCAGGTCTGCATTATCTTATGAATTTTGCGCTTTCGCGCTCGGAAGGAACTCAATTGGAATTTTCGCCTAATATTCAGTATTACGCAGCGTCAATTCTCGCCGTATTTGCAATTATCCTTTTGTCCCTGCTTTACAGCGCAGATAAAATCAAGGACGATAACATAATTGAAAACCTAAAACAGGATTAAAAAAAGAGAGACTGCAAAACAGTCTCTCTTTTATTGTTGTTTTTATTCTTCAGTCGGTGTTTCGGAAGGTGTTTCTTCCGGTGTTTCAGACGGAGTAAAATACTGTTTTACGTCCTCGGGAGGAGTATAGAATTCCTCGCTCGGAGCAGCTGCGGGAGCTTCCTCAATAACGGGCTCTGCAGCGGGTGCAGGAGCTTCCTCAACGGGAACTGCCGGAGCAACGGGTACAACCGGTGCAGCGGGCTGCGGCGGCTGATACTGCGGCTGAACGGGAGCCTGAGGCTGTGCGGGAGCAACGGGCGGCTGATAAGGGTTCTGCTGAACCGGCGGCTGATACATGTTCGGGTCAGCCTGATAACCTGTCTGCTGATATGTTCCGCCGAACTGGCTGTTGTAAGCCTGAGCCATTTTTTCGTTATTGCTGATGAAATCCTGCGCGTTCATCTGTCCTGTCTGCAGCGCTCTCTGCTTAAAGTTTTCGTAGTAAAGCGCCTGGGCGGTAACGATGTAGGGGAATACGTAAATGCCCGCAATACCGAAGGTAACGCCTACAAGCATATACCAGAGGATAAAGCTTAAATCAAATACGAAAAGCTCGCCCTTGTGGCCGTTTGTCATTTTCTTTGAAAGCTCAATGGTTTCTCTCCAGGTTAACTCCGGATTATCCGCCATAATAAAATCAACAAAATATGTTTTGTAGTGGTAAACAATACCGGGGATAATGAAAAGAATTGACCATAAAACCGTGAAAAGACCAACTAATAATTTAAGTAAGAATTTCTGAATGTAATTCTTATCAAAGGTCTTTGTAAATACAAATGTAAATTCGCTGCCAAGGTCAAACTGCGTTCCTCTTATAAACTGAAGGAACATTCCTGCAAGCGCAACGGAAAGCGGTAAAAATACAAGTGTTAAAATGCCGCCGAAGCTGAAGCCGCCAGAATAAGTGGTGGTTGCTTCGGGGTTAGCGGGAAAGCTCTGAAAGCCTTCGGGATTTTTTATAATTTCGGGTATAACCTGGATGTTGGAAACAAATCCGGATAAACCGCCCGAAAGCAGGCCTACAACAAATATGATAAGGAAAAGGATGAACACCCTGCCCTGAATAAGCTGGCGTGCCTGCTGCTTGATTAAACTTCTGTTAAGTTCCATAATCTTTCCTCCTAAAATTCAAGTTTATCTGCAATAAAGCCTTCAAGCTCCGAAATCGGAAGCCTTACCTGCTCCATTGTATCTCTGTCGCGTACGGTTACGCAGCCGTCGTCAACGCTTTCAAAGTCATAGGTAATGCAGAAAGGAGTGCCTATTTCGTCTTGACGGCGGTAACGCTTGCCTATTGAGCCCGCGTCGTCGTAATCAACGTTGAATTTCTTTGAAAGGTCCTCAAAAACCTTTTCAGCCTGCTCGTTGAGCTTCTTTGAAAGCGGAAGAACGGCAGCCTTGAACGGCGCAAGAGCGGGGTGGAAATGCATAACAACGCGACCGTCGTTCTTCTCCTCGTCAAGCACCTCTTCGTCGTAAGCCTCGCAGAGTACCGCAAGGAAAAGTCTTTCAACGCCGAGCGAAGGCTCAATTACGTAAGGAATGTATTTCTGGCCCGTAGTCTGGTCAAAGTATTCAAGGTTTTTACCTGAAACGTTAATGTGCTGCGTAAGGTCGTAATCCGTTCTGTCGGCAATACCCCAGAGCTCGCCCCAGCCGAAGGGGAACATGTATTCAAAGTCCGTTGTAGCCTTTGAGTAGAAGGAAAGCTCCTCGGGGTCGTGGTCGCGCAGGCGGAGGTTTTCCGCTTTGATGCCGAGCGAATAAAGCCAGTCGCGGCAGAAGCCTCTCCAGTAAGCAAACCACTCAAGGTCCGTTCCCGGCTCGCAGAAGAATTCAAGCTCCATCTGCTCAAATTCACGAACGCGGAAGATGAACTTACCGGGCGTGATTTCGTTACGGAAGGATTTTCCTATCTGTGCAACGCCGAAGGGAATTTTTTTCCTTGAGGTTCTCTGAATATTTGCAAAGTTTACAAATATACCCTGAGCCGTTTCGGGACGGAGGTAAATCTCGTCCTTAGTGTCCTCGGTAACGCCCTGGAAGGTTTTGAACATAAGGTTAAACTGACGGATGTCGGTAAAATTGGTTTTGCCGCAGTTGGGGCAGGGAATGTTGTGCTCCTTGATGTAAGCGGACATTTCCTCGTTGCTCCAGCCGGCAACGTTGGTACCGTCAAAGTTTTCAATAAGGTCGTCTGCTCTGTGGCGTGTTTTACATTCGCAGCAGTCCATAAGCGGGTCGGAAAAACCGCCGAGGTGGCCCGATGCAATCCAGGTCTGCGGGTTCATAAGAATTGCGGAATCAAGACCAACGTTGTACTTGTTTTCCTGAATGAACTTCTTTCTCCACGCCGCTTTGATGTTTGTTTTAAGCTCAACGCCGAGCGGGCCGTAATCCCAGGTGTTTGCAAGACCTCCGTAAATCTCGCTTCCGGGGTAAACAAAGCCTCTGCCCTTGCAGAGCGTAACAATTGTATCAAGCGTTTTTTCGGTATTTAACATATAACAGTCCTCCGAATTTAAAATATTCAAAAGCATTATACTATTATTAATTTAATTAGTCAATAAAATAAATATGGTTGAATTATTATTAACTGATTGATATAATAGTATACAGAATGTTAAGGAGTAAATCTATGGCTAAGGATTTTATCATTTCGGTAATTATTCCGATTTATAATGTTGAGGATTATTTAAGGGAGGCGCTGGAGTCTGTTGTTAATCAGACCCTCGGCTTTAAGGAGCATATCAAAATTATCCTTGTAAACGACGGTTCAACCGACGGCAGTGAAAAAATCTGCCTTGAATACAGGGATAAATACCCTGAAAACATCGTTTATATTTACAAGGAAAACGGCGGCGTTAGCTCTGCAAGAAACCTTGGTATTGAACAGATTGACACCAAGTACGTAACCTTCCTTGACCCTGACGATAAGTGGGAGGAAAGCTCCTTTGAAAACGCTGTAAAATTCTTTGAAAAGCATTATGATGAAATTGACGTAATCTCCGCAAGAATTCAGTTTTTTGAAGCCAAAACCAACTTCCATTCTCTTGACTACAAGTTTAAAAAGGGAACGCGCGTTGCGGATTTGACAAAGGAGGAGGAGCTGTTTTCGGTTGAAAGCACCGCAGCAACAACCTTTATTAAATCCTCCGCGCTCGGCGATATCCGTTTTGACAGTAACCTTAAGTACGGCGAGGACAGCGTTTTTATCAATAAGCTTATGCTTAAAAAATGCAGGTACGGCATTCTTTGCGAGGCGCTGTATCTTTACAGGCGAAGAATGTCCGGAGATTCAGCCGTAAACAAACAGCTTTTTGATAAATCGTTTTACATAAATTCGCTTATTTACTACCACCTTGAGCTTTTCAGGTATTCAAAGGAGCTTTACGGTGAGGTTATACCCTACGTTCAGTCAATGGTAGGTTATGACATTATGTGGCGCTTTGAAAACCCGTATGTCAGGGAGGTGCTTGACGAAACAGAGCTTACAGAATATGAAAAGCGCGTTCATGAAATCACCTCGCAGATTGATGACAGGATATTCCTTAAACACCCGCTTCATAAATCAATGCCAAAGCGCAGCGACGCTATGAAGTACAAATACGGCGTTGACTTTTTCAGCGAGCTTACCTTAGGCGAGGGTGAAAACGACGGCTGGCTTATGTTCAGGGACATACCCGTTTTCAGCGTTAAGTACAATAAAACAAAGGTGGTTCAGGTTGTAAAAGCCGCCGTTGAAAAGGGCGAGCTTAAAATTGATATGCTTATTGCCAACTGGCTGTTTGACGTAACAAAGGGCGGCAGCGAGCTTGAATTCTGCTTCGGCGGAAAATATGTTAAGCCCTCGGTTGAGGATTACAAAATCAACCGTTATTTTACAAGCGACGGCGAAAAGTATTATAACAGTCTTTGCAAGTATTCCTTGCCGCTTGAAGGCGTGCTTGAAAAGGGGAAGGTGCTTGATTTTGTGCCCTTCCTCAAAACGGCAGGGGGCAAACGCTGCAGCCTTAGCATGAACTACGGAAAGTTTGTTCCGGCGGCAATCCGCTATGGCGCTTCGTATAAGTTTTACGGCGATTACGGCATTAAATGTTACCGTACAGTTGTTAAAATTTTCTATCCTGCAAACAAAAAGAAAACTCAGTTTATGTGGGATTTAAGGGGCGTTGCAACGCTTATTAAAAGAAAACGCCCCGACGTAATCAAAACCCGTTATATTGACCTTCCGCGCTTTAAGAAAAAAGAGGCGGGCAAGGGCAGAATCTGGCTTATTTCGGACAGAATAGACAATGCGGGCGATAACGGCGAGATTCTGTTCAGATACATTTGTGCCCATAAGCCCGAGGGCGTAAGGCCTATGTTCGTAATCGGCGAGCAGGCAAAGCCGGAGGTTAAGGAGCGCCTGCGTTCTGTCGGCGAGGTTCTTATTGCCGAAAGCAGGGAATACAAATTCTATTTCCTTATGGCGGAAAAAATCATTTCCTCCTCGGCGGGCGAATTTACAATTAACGCCTTTGACAACCAGAGGCATTATTACGTTGATTTGTATAATTTCAAATACTATTTTATGAACCACGGCGTAAACTGCGGAGACTGCAGCAAGTGGCTCAACAAGTATAACAAGAATATACATATTATGTTTGCAACCGGTGAAAGCGAAAGGCAAAACGATATCAATAAGCCTTATAACTATGAGCCCGAGCAGATAGTTGTTACCGGCCTTGCAAGGTTTGACGCGCTTTACGATAACCCCAAAAAGCAGCTGCTTGTTCTTCCTACGTGGAGAAGAGCGTACACTCAGTGCTATGACGAAAAAACCTCAAGCATCTATTATGAGGGCTTTAAGAACACGGATTTCTTTAAGTTCTATAACGGCCTGATTACAGATGAAAGGCTGCTTAAGGTAATGCGTGAAAAGGGTTATACGGGCTTGTTTTGTCTTCATCCGATATTTGCAAAGCAAAGCACCCACTTTGAAAACAGCGATGTGTTTACAATTAACGAGGGCTTTGTGGATTACAATAAGGCGTTTGCGGAAAGCAGCCTTATGGTAACGGATTATTCAACAATTGCTTTTGACTTTGCCTTTTTAAACAAGCCGATTGTATATACCCAGTTTGATAAAGAAGAATTTTACGCACACCAGATTTACGACGAGTGCTTCGACTATGCAAACGAGGGCTTCGGTCCCGTTTGTGAGGATTTGGAAAGCGCCGTAAACGAGCTTATAAGGATAATTGAAAACGACTGTAAAAACGATTATATTGACAGGGTAGAGCATTTCTTCGTTTACCACGACCAAAACAACGCAAAGCGTATTTTGGAAGCTGTACTCAGGGACGATGAATAGGAGCGGATTTTTCCGCTCCTGTTTTTTCATAATTGTCATTGACAATTATGAAATTCGCGTTGACTGCTAAAAGCTTCTTTTATACAATAAAGTTGGGTTATTGTAACTTAAAATATTAAGGAGAGGTGTTTATGAAAAAGCTATTATCACTTTTACTTGCTGCTGTTTTTGCAGCCGCGTCGCTTTCGGCTTATTCCTTTTCTGCAGGTGCGGCAACGCTTAGCGAAAAGGAGGATAACGATTCAATAAGCAATGCGCAGCTAATTACGCTTGGCGACACGCTTAACGGCAGAACCGCCGAGAGCTTTGATTTTGACTATTACAAATTCATATCAAACGACGACGGAAAAATTAACATTAATTTTAACAGTCTTGAAACCGATTCAACTACTTGCGGCACATGGAGCCTTTTCCTTTACGGTCCCAATGAAGAGGAAATCAGTATGGCAACCGTTGACGTAACGGATACAAGCACGGTTGTTATGCCGTTTATCGGTGCAAAAGCAGGAAATTACTATTATCTTCTTGTTTATCCGGGACCACGCTTCGCAAGCGGCCATTCATATAAAATCAGAACCTCTTTTACCAAGGGCAAGTACTATGAAAAAGAGGCTAACAATACCGAGGAAAGCGCTGGTAAATTAATTCTTGCAAACGATTACACGGGCACTATCGGCGCAGACTTTCAGGATGGCGATTTCAACGAAATTTATGATAGGGATTATTATCATATTCAGGCTCCTGCCAAGGGCACAATGACGGTTACGTTCAAGCATAAAAAGAAGACCCCTAAATACAAAAGCGGCTGGAACGTTATTCTTTATAAGCACCATAACGGCGGAAACCTCAATCTTAGCCAGGGCTCAATTATGATTGATTCAGACGCCTCAAAAACGCTGTATAAAGCCACCGTTGAAAAGAACGCGGATTTCTGGCTTAACATTTACAGTATTTACGATGGAAGCAGAACAAGTATTCCGAGTGATATAGTAGGCGAGCCTTATACAATTTCAAGCACCTTCGTGC
>JAFYGD010000228.1 GCA_017543415.1 Eubacterium sp.
AGGCGCTTATGGTTCAGCTTGAAAAAAAGCGCCGCGGTGAAGATTACTCAACAGAAGGTTTTGAAAAGCTGTTATAAGGAAGGATATTATTATGAGTAAAAAGAAAATCTATACTGTTGCAACAGCACATCTTGATACTATCTGGTCCTGGGATTTTGAAACAACCTGTTCCAAATATATTTATAACACTCTTGTTGAAAACTTTGCACTTTTAAAAAAATACCCAAACTATGTATTCTCTTTTGAGGGCTCGTACCGTTATGAGCTTATGGAGGAGTATTATCCCGAGCTTTTTGAAGAGCTTAAAAAATACATAGCAGAAGGCAGATGGAACGTTACCGGTTCGGCTTTTGAAAACGGAGACGTAAACTGCCCTTCGCCCGAAGCGCTTTTCAGAAATATACTTATAGGCAATACTTATTTTGATGAAAAATTCAGTAAGCGCTCCTGCGACATCTATCTTCCCGATTGCTTCGGCTTCGGCTGGGCGCTGCCGAGCATTGCTCACCATGCGCACCTCAACGGCTTTACAACCCAGAAGCTTGCATGGGGCTGTACTTACGGCGTACCGTTTGACATAGGCAAATGGTACGGTGTAGACGGAAATTATATTTACGCTTCCTGTAATCCCGGCAGCTATTTTTACACATTGAAGCAGCTGCGTGACTGGGATTTTGTTACGGATAAGCTTAAGGAAAACGAAAAATACGGCCTTGACTGGACCTACGTTTTCCACGGAATAGGCGACCGCGGCGGCTCTCCGTTTGAAGAAACCGTTAAGTTTGCCGAAAACGCTGTAGCCGAAAATGAAAACAGTGATATTGAAGTAATTGAAGCTTCGGCAGACCGGATTTACAGGGATATTGAAGAAAAACTTCCGCAGGAGGTTAAGGACAACCTTCCCGAATGGAAAACCGAGCTTATTATGCAAAACCACGGCGTAGGCGGCTATACCTCCCGTGCTATCGGCAAGCGCTGGAACGCAAAGTGCCAGACTCTCGGAGATATTGCAGAGCGCGCGGGCGTTCTTTCGGAATATTTCGGTACGTATAACTACAACGGCGAGGTAATGGAAAGAGCGTGGAAACGCGCTATTGCCCATCAGTTCCACGATGATACTCCGGGTACCTCAGTTCAGCGTGCATACCGCCGCAGCTGGAACGATTATGCAATGAGCATCAATCAGTTCAGCGGTGAAATAGGGGCTTCTCTTGCCTCGTTCTCAAAGCTTATCAATTCGGGCACCTGCGCGGGTATTCCCGTTATGGTAAGCAACAGCCTTGAATTTGAACGCCGCAGTGCCGTTAAGGTTGAGCTTGACGGTATTGAAACCATATCCGCCCGCGTTTACGACGGCGGAAAAGAGGTTCCGAGCCAGGTTATCTCCGATGACGGGAAAACAAAAACAATTCTTTTTGTTGCGGATATGCCCTCGCTCGGCGTTAAGGTTTTTGACGTAAGGCCGAGCGACGAGCCCTGCGGACTTAAAACCTCGCTTAAAATCAGCGATACCGCAATGGAAAATCAGCGTTATATTGTAACGCTTAATAAATCCGGCAACATTTCATCAATTTATGATAAATATCTTGACAGGGAGCTTCTTGAAAAGCCGATTGTTACGGGACTCTTCAATTATACCGGCTCAAAGGACTGGCCGGCATGGGAAATGAATTATGAGGAAGCCAATAAAGAGCCGGACCGCCTTCCGCAGCTCATATCCTTCAAAATTGCCGAAAACGGCAAGGCGCGTGTTTCCTTTGAGGTTATCCAGAAGGACGGCAAAAGCGAATTTAAAAGCTATGTCTGCTTAACCGAAGGCGGCGAGGTCGTTGAGGTTTATAATGAGCTTGAGTGGCAGAGTATGCGAACCCTTGCAAAGCACCGTTTCGCCTTTACTGCAGAAAACGAAAAGGCAACCTTTGACCTCGGACTCGGCGCAATAGAGCGTGAAAATATGAATGAAAAGCTCTTTGAGGTTCCCGCCCAGCTCTGGGCAGATATTACCGACAGCAGCGGTGAATTCGGCGTTTCCGTTCTCAGCGAATGTAAGTACGGCTGGGATAAGTTCAACAATAATACTCTGCGCCTGACCGCGCTTCACACTCCCAAAAAGAATTACAGAATTGACTCAATGCAGTCTTTAATGGATTTGGGTAAAAACATCTATTCCTTCGCCGTTTGCTCCCACAGCGGCAAGGTAGGTACCGAAACCCAGAAGCAGGCGCGTATTTTTACAACCCCGCTTACGGCAGTAAGGCTTACAAAGCATAAGGGCGAGCTCGGCAGGGAGTATTCCTTCGGAAAAATCAGCGATGATTCCGTAATTATCCGCTGCCTTAAAAAGAAATACCACAGCGATAAAGCCGAATATGTTGTTCGCTTTAACGAAGGTGCAAATAAAGAGGTAAAGAATTTTGAATTCACCCTCGGCGAAGGTATTGATACCGCTTACGAA
>JAFYGD010000229.1 GCA_017543415.1 Eubacterium sp.
AATATCCGAGAAGGTTATAACGCTCATAAACAGCAGCAGGATTACAAGCCCTGCTCCGTTGATTGCCCATTCCCATTTATCGGGCAGCTTACGGCGGAAAATTCCTTCAAAAACGAGAAGGAAAAGACGCCAGCCGTCAAGCGCGGGAATCGGGAATAAATTGAATATTCCTATATTAATTGTCAGCAGCGCCATAATACGCAGCATTGAAATCGGGCTTACCTTAACGGCGTCCGAAATAATGCCGACAGCACCGACGGGGCCGCTCATATCCGAAAGCCCGTATTTGCCGAAGATTAAATCGTGTACGGAAAGGAAAACCATACGGGCATAAGAAAGCCAGTCAAGCGCAGTTGCTTTTAAAACATTGAGCGGATTTTTCTTTTTACCGAGGAGCCAGAAGTCCATATGGATATACTGACGTCCTTCATAATCCTCTGTATCAAAGGTTACGCTTATTTTCTTTTCCCTGCCGTCACGCAGGACTACCATATCAAGAGTATCGTCAGCAGAACGGGAAAAGCCCGTTGTAATATCCGTTGTATTATATACCCTCATACCGTCTATTGCCCTTATTCTGTCGCCAACCTGAAGAGTCTGCGCGCTTTTGGCTCCGCTTTCAAAGCGTACAACCTCTGTTGTACCGACAAGCTCCTGTGAACACACAAGAATACCCGCAATAACAAAGCCGAGTATTAAATTCATCAGCGCGCCTGCAACAACAACAAATATTCTTTGGCTTACCTTTTTTCTTGCAAATGAGCGTTCGTCGTCGCTGTCCTCGCTTTCGCCCTCCATAGCGCAGTAGCCGCCGAAAAGGACAAGGCGAAGAGTATAAAGCGTATCGCCCTTTTTAAACTGAAACAGCTTTGGGCCCATACCTACAGAAAACTCATTAACCTTAATACCCATAAGCCGCGCCGCAATAAAGTGGCCGCCCTCATGGATAATGATAATAAGCTCAAAGAACAGTATTGCAATTAAAACAGGATAAACCGTATGCCAGATATTTGAAATCACTTAACACTCTCCAGAACATAATTACGGGCTGCTTTATCCGCCGCAAGCACGTCGTCAAGAGTAAAATCCTGCTTTTCGGGCGCATTCTTCATAGCCTCATAATTAAGATATGCAATATCGGTAAATTTAATTTTACCGTTAAGGAATAATTTAACGCTTTCCTCGTTAGCGCCGTTTGCGGCTGCGGGATGAAGCCCGCCGAGCTCTATAGCCTCTTTGCAAACGTTGATACACTTAAAGGTATCGTAATCCGGCTCATTGAAGGTAAGCTTTGCGTAATCGGCAAGGCTTAATTCTTTAACGGGGCTCGGCTTTCTTTCGGGATAAGTAAGCGCATACTGAATAGGAATACGCATATCCGGTACGCCGAGCTGCGCTATCATTGAATTATCCTGATAAACGATAGCTGAATGAATAACTGATTCACGGTGAACAACAATTTCAATATCCTCATTCGGCATATCGAAAAGCCACTTTGCCTCAATAAATTCAAGGCCTTTATTCATCATTGTAGCGCTGTCGATGGTAATTTTTGTACCCATATCCCAGTTGGGATGCTTAAGGGCGTCTGCAGCGGTAACGTTTTCAAGCTCCGAAAGCTTTTTGCCGAAAAAGGGACCGCCGGATGCAGTCAGAATTATTTTCTTGACCGCCTGTTTTGAGGGGCTTCCCTGAAGCGCCTGAAAAATTGCGGAATGCTCGCTGTCAACAGGAAGAATTGATACTCCGTTTTCCTCTGCAAGCCTTGTTACAAGGTGACCGCCTGCTACAAGAGTTTCCTTATTTGCAAGGGCTATTGTTTTTTTTGCCCTGATTGCGGCAAGAGTAGGTTCAAGGCCAACCATACCGACAACGGAATTCAGCACTGTATCCGCGCCGTCATAAACGGCGCATTCAATAAGCCCTTCCATTCCGCTTACAACCTTGACTGATGTATCTGCAACGCGGGTTTTTAGCTCCTTTGCAGCATTTTCATTCATCATACATACAAGCTCGGGCTTAAACTCCCTAATCTGCTGTTCAATAACGTCAACCCTTGAAGACGCGGTAAGGCACTTAACGTTATAGCCGTGCATTCTGCATACGTCAAGCGACTGGGTACCTATTGAACCGGTTGAGCCGAGGAGCGATATATTTTTAGTCATTTAATCACCTTTAAACTACAATTAATGCAACGCAGTAGGTTGCGGTAAGTGTAAACAGAGTACTGTCAAATCTGTCCATAACTCCGCCGTGGCCGGGGAAAATATTGCCGAAATCCTTAACGCCGAAATTGCGCTTGAGCACGGAAGCGGTAAGGTCTCCCGCCATACCGAGAGCCTGGATTACCGGAGAGATTCCAAGGAATACAGCGGCATAGAATTTCGGAATAGGAACGATTGCAAAATGATTATACAGAAGGAATGCAGCACAGTTTGCAAAAAAGCCGAGAACTATTCCGCAGCAGGCGCCTTCAACCGTCTTTTTGGGTGAAATATTCGGCGACATTTTAGTTTTACCGAATTTCATACCGCCGAGCTGCGCGCCGATATCGGTTACAAGAGCCGTTATAAGCGCATAGAAAATAAGATAAATGCCGAACTGCGTTTTATAACCGAGAATATCGCGGAGAAGAATAAACAGCGAATAGCACCACGGTACGAAAATGCAGGCTACGATTGCAATAGCAACATCCTCAAACTTGGTATGCGAATAGCCTTTGAGCATTGCAAGGAAAAAAGCTATAACCACAACCGCAATAATAACAACGCGCGGTACTGCGTTTATTACATTGAACCATTCATCCGTTTTTACAAGCGGCTCAAGAGCGCTTGCGTTTGAGAAAAACGGTATAAGAAATGAAAATGCAATACCTGTAATTCTTATAAATTTATTGCTGATTTTTGCACACGTCATAATTTCATAAGTAGCAATAGCTGAAAAAACCGATACTACTAATGCAAAAAACGGCGTATAAATCTGCCATACAACTACAATCAGCAGTGCAAGAAGCGCAAATGCTGTAATTACTCTTTGTTTCATAATTATTTATCTCCTGTATTATCCGCCGAAACGACGGTTTCTTTTTTCAAACGCACGAAGCGCGCTGTGTAAATCATTAACAGTAAAGTCCGGCCAGAGAACGTCGCTGTACCAGAATTCGCTGTAAGCAGCCTGCCACAAAAGGAAGTTTGAAAGGCGCTGTTCACCGGACGGACGGATAATCATATCACATTCCGGAACGGTATAAAGCTCTGAGGAAATATCGTCCTCCGTTATTTCGGTTTTACCTTCGGCTATCAGTTTGTTTACTGCGGAAACAATCTCCTGCCTGCCGCCGTAATTGATTGCAAGGTAAATTGTTGTTGAATTGTGGGAGGCGGTATCGCGCTCCGCTTCATCCATAAGCTCAACCAAATCCTGACGCATTCCTTCACGCGAGCCGATAAAGATAATCTTGTTATCCCCTGCCTTGACAAAATCACGCTTTGCTTCAAGAAGATAATCCTTAAACAAATTCATTATTGCGTCAACTTCCTCAGGCGAGCGCTTCCAGTTTTCGGTTGAAAAAGCATAAAATGAAACATACTTTATTCCGAGTTCCGCACATTCCTTTGCGATAGTTCTGAAAACCTCTGCACCTTCTTTATGGCCTGCCGTACGCGGCAGCCCGCGCTTTTTTGCCCAGCGTCCGTTGCCGTCCATGATTATACCGAGATGGTTGGGAAGAACATCAAACGACGCTTTCTCAACGGGCGTATTCTTTTTCCTGAAAAGTGCCATAATTATCCCTCTAAAACTATTTATAGGGGCGATTAAAATCGCCCCGTTGTAATTGAATAAGGTTAGATTGAAAGAACCTCGTCTTCCTTGGCTTTAACCATTTCGTCAACCTGTTTAATGTACTTATCGGTAATGTTCTGAAGTTCCTTTTCGCCGTCCTTAAGGTCGTCTTCGGTAATTTTATTATCCTTTTTAAGCTTTTTGATATCATCCATTGAGTCACGGCGTACGTTACGGATTGCAACCTTAGCTTCCTCACCGCGCTTTGAAACGTCCTTAACAAGAGCTTTTCTGTGCTCTTCGGTAAGCTGGGGGAAGTTAAGGCGGATAACCTTGCCGTCATTCTGCGGATTGATACCGATATCGGCAATATTGATTGCCTTTTCAATATCCCTTAAGGTTGAAGTATCCCACGGCTGAACAACAAGAAGCCTTGGTTCGGGTGATGAGATAGCAGCCATCTGATTAAGCGGGGTGGGAGTTCCGTAATAATCAACAACAACGTTGTTGAGCACCTTCGGGTTAGCCCTGCCTGCTCTTATAGTCTGATAATCGCGGTCAAGCGAATCAAGACATTTTTCCATTCTTTCCTTTGTTTTGGCAAATACGGTTTCCATAAAATTACTCCTTTATGTTAATGTTAATTTTTAACTGTTGTACCGATTTTATTTCCTTTAACCACTTCAAGGATATTATCGGGGTTGTTAAGATTGAAAACGATAATAGGCATATCGTTATCCTTACAAAGCGAAAATGCGGTTGAATCCATTACCTTAAGGTCACGAACCATAACATCGTGGAAGGTAATTTCGTCATATTTAACAGCATCATCAAACTTGTTCGGGTCTTTATCATATACGCCGTCAACATTTGTTGCTTTTAACAAAGCGTCCGCATTGATTTCAACGCTTCTGAGAGCGGCTGCCGTATCTGTTGAGAAGAAAGGCGAGCCCGTACCGCAGCCGAAAATAACAATTCTTCCCTTTTCAAAATGACGGATAGCCTTGTTGCGGATATACGGTTCGGCAATCTGGCGCATTTCAATAGCGGTCTGTACCCTTACGTCGGCGCCGAGCTGTTCAAGCGCATCGCAAAGAGCAAGTGAATTCATTGCTGTTGCAAGCATTCCGATATGGTCTGCACGGGTTCTGTCCATATGCTCGCTTGTTCTTCCTCGCCAGAAGTTACCTCCGCCGACTACAATTCCGATTTCAACGCCTTCATCGGCTACCTTTTTAACTGCACGGCAAATGCTGAGCACGGTTTCATTATCAATACCCTTGCCGGCTTTTCCCGCAAGAACCTCGCCGGAAAGCTTAAGCAGTATTCTTTTATAAGCTATACCCATATAAGTATACCTCCGATATAAATTTATTATATAATAATATAATTTACACATATTGTAAAGATAAACTGCAGAAAAAATAGTTACAAAATGGTTAAAATCGGTAAGTGAATATATGCATAAATTATGTATATTGTGTGCATAATTTGCACAAAATATATTGAATATTTTTGCAATTTTATGTATATTTATAACTATTTTCGCAAAAACTATTGATTTTACTGTATATTTTGTTATAATAGCGATAGTTATAAATATACAAGGATGTGAATAATTATGACAAAGGTATTCATTGACGGCTCACAGGGCACAACAGGACTTAAAATAGGAAGCAGGTTACGCGCAAGAGACGATATCGAGCTTCTTACCATAGATAAGGACAGGCGCAAAAACATTGACGAGAGAGAGAAGATGATAAACTCCTCCGACGTTACAATCCTATGCCTTCCCGACGATGCAAGCCGAGAAGCGGTTTCGCTGATATACAACAAAAACGTTAAGATTATCGACACCTCTACGGCGCACCGCACGGAGCCCGACTGGGCATACGGTTTTCCCGAGCTTGACAGTTCATTCAGGGAAAAGATTAAGAATTCAAACAGGATTGCAATTCCCGGATGCTACGCAAGCGGCTTCAGCGCTATTGTATATCCCCTTGTAAAAAGCGGAATAATTGCAGACGATTACCCGATTACCTGTTACGCGATCAGCGGTTACACGGGCGCAGGAAAATCCGGAATTGAGCAGTACGAATTTGTTGACCGTAACCGCGAGCTTGACGCTCCGAGGCAGTACGCGCTTTCACAGGAGCACAAGCACCTTAAGGAAATGACGGATATTCCGCAGCTTAAACGTGTTCCCTTCTTTGCCCCGCATATCTGTGATTACAGGTACGGTATGGTTGTTTCAATTCCGATATTTGCGGATATGATGGAAAAGAAGATGACGCCCGAAGAGCTTCAGCATTTCTTTGCAAAGCACTATGAGGGCGAACAGCTGATTAAGGTACGCGACCTTGGATACAGCGGAAATATGATTGGCGCAAACAACTTTGCAAAGCGCGACGATATGGAAATAGAAATCAACGGAAATAACGAGCGTATTCTTATTACAACGCGTTTTGACAACCTTGGCAAGGGTGCAAGCGGTGCTGCAATGCAATGCCTAAACCTTGCGCTCGGTCTTGACGAAACAAAGGGACTTAAGGTAGGAAAATAAGATGTATAATAAGTTTAAATATATTGAAGGCGGTATTTGTGCTGCAAAAGGCTTTAAAGCAGCCGGAGTGTACTGCGGAATCAAAAAGCCCGCAAACGACGACCCTTCGGTAAAGCACAAAAACGATATTTGCCTATTTGTTTCAGACACGGAATGCAACACCGCTGCGGTTTACACGCAGAACAAGGTTAAGGGCGCTCCGCTTATTGTTACAAAGGCTAACCTTGAAAAATCAGGCGGAAAGTCGGTTGCGGTAATTGTTAACTCAAAAAACGCTAACACCTGCAACGCTGATGGAGTTGAAAAGGCGCAGACAATGTGCGACCTGGTTTCAAAGGAGCTTGGTATTGAAAGCGAAAAGGTAATCGTTGCTTCAACGGGCGTTATCGGTCAGATTTTACCCATTGAACCGATTGAAAAAGCCGTTCCCCTTCTTGCCGCCTCCCTTTCATACGACAGTCACCTTGAAGCCGCTACGGCAATTATGACTACCGACACGGTTAAAAAGGAATACGCGGTTGAATTTGAAGCGGGCGGAAAGCTTTGCAGGCTAGGTGGTATGGCAAAGGGTTCGGGTATGATTCACCCGAATATGGCAACAACGCTGAATTTTATAACTACCGACTGTGCGGTTTCCGCAGAGATGCTTCAGGAGGCGCTTAGCGAAATTGTTAAGGTAACTTACAACTGCTTATCCATTGACGGCGACACCTCAACAAACGATATGGTTTCCCTTATGGCAAACGGACTTGCAGGCAACGCAGAAATTAACGCAAACGGCGAGGATTTTGATACATTTAAGGCTGCGCTGTTTGAGGTTATGGCTAACCTTACAAGGATGCTTGCAAAGGACGGCGAAGGCGCTTCAAAGCTGCTTGAATGCGTATGCTCGGGTGCAAAGGATAAGGACACGGCAATTACCGTTGCAAAAAGCGTTGTTTGCTCTACACTCTTTAAAGCGGCAATGTTCGGCGAGGACGCTAACTGGGGGCGCGTACTTTGTGCAATAGGTTATGCAGACGCCGAATTTGACATTAACCTTGTTGACGTTGAGCTGAAAAGCGGAAACGGAAGCGTTGAGGTTTGCAAAAACGGTGCCGGCATTGAGTTTTCAGAAGAAAAAGCGGCGGAAGTTCTTAAAAGCGACGAAATACAGATAATGATTAACCTTAACGCAGGAAGCGAAAGCGCTACGGCATGGGGCTGCGACCTCACATACGACTACGTTAAAATCAACGGAGATTACAGGACATAGGAGACTGTTATGAATATTGACAACCTGAAAAAAGCGGAAATACTTGCGGAAGCTCTGCCGCACATGCAGAAATACCGCAGTAAGATAATTGTTGTTAAATACGGCGGTAACGCCATGATAAACGAAGAACTGAAAAAAGCGGTAATGCACGATTTGGTTTACCTTTCAACAATCGGAATTAAGATAGTTCTCGTTCACGGCGGGGGTCCCGAAATTAACAAAACGCTTGAAAAGATGAACATTGAAAGCAAGTTCAAGGACGGATTACGGGTTACGGACGGTGAAACCGTAAACGTTGTTCAGATGGTACTTGCGGGTAAGGTTAACAAGGATTTGGTTTGCCAGATAGGCAACCTCGGAGGCCACGCAATAGGTCTTTCGGGTATGGACGGCGGTATGCTTAAATGCAAGCCGCTTGACGAGGTTCACGGCTACGTTGGCGAAATCACCGAGCTTAATATGGAAGCTGTTACCGAAATTCTTGATAACAACTGGATACCCGTTATTTCAACGATAGGCTTTGATGAAAACGGCAGCTGCTACAACATAAATGCGGATACGGCGGCGGCTGAAATAGCGGGCGCGCTGAAAGCGGAGGCGCTGATTTCAATGACTGACATTGTCGGCTTATGCAGTGACAAGGACGACCCTGAAACCCTAATACACAAGGTGTATATATCAGACACCCCCGCGCTGATTGCCCGCGGTATTATAAGCGGCGGAATGATACCGAAGATTGACGCAATGACAAAGGCTTTAAGGCAGGGATGTAAAAAGGCGTTTATTATTGACGGACGTGTTCCCCACTCCATACTTATGGAAATGCTTACCGATGAAGGTATGGGAACAATGTTTACGATAAACTAAGAGAGGAAAAGAAATGACAACAAAAGGACGGGACAAAAAATACATAGCAAATTCCTATGCGCGGTTTGACGTTGTGCTTGTTGAAGGAAAGGGCTCAACGCTGTATGACGAAAACGAAAAGGAATACATTGATTTCGGCTCCGGAATAGGAGTTACGGCTTTCGGAATATGCGATTCGTTATGGCAGAACGCAGTAAAAGCACAGCTTGACAAATTACAGCACGTCAGCAATCTTTATTACACCGAGCCCTGCGCACAGCTTGCGGCTTTACTGTGCAAAAAGACGGGTATGAAAAAGGTATTCTTTGCTAACAGCGGAGCTGAAGCAAACGAAGGCGCAATAAAATTTGCACGCAAATACAGCTTTGACAGGTACGGCAAAGGCAGAGCAACAATTATTACACTTGAAAATTCCCTTCACGGAAGGACGGTAACAACGCTTTCCGCTACGGGACAGGAGGAATTTCACACAACGTTTTTCCCGTTTACGGAAGGATTTAAGTACTGCCCTGCCAACGACAGTAAAGCGCTGGAAGGAATGATTACGGACGATGTATGCGCAATTATGATTGAGTGCATACAGGGTGAAGGCGGAGTTATTAACTTAACGCGCGAATTTACGGACACTATTAAAAAGCTTGCCGAAGAAAATGATATACTTATTATTGTTGACGAGGTACAGACGGGCAACGGAAGAAGCGGCAAATACTTTGCCTACGAGCATTTTGACTTAAAGCCCGACATCGTTACAACAGCAAAGGGGCTCGGAGGAGGGCTTCCGATAGGGGCTGTGCTTTTTGGCGAAAAGACGAAAGACACGGTAACGCCGGGCAGCCACGGTTCCACCTTCGGCGGCAACCCGATTGCCGCTGCCGGAGCAATAAGCATAGTTAAAAGAATTAATGACAGGTTCTTAAATGAAATAACGAAAAAAGGCGAATACATAAAGGAATACATTTTAACAATCAAAGGCGTTAAAAGCGTTAGCGGTCTTGGCTTAATGCTCGGCATTGAAACCGATAAAAACGCAGGAGACGTTGCAAAGGAATGCCTTAACAGAGGTCTGCTTGTTCTTACGGCACATAACAATAAAATCCGCCTTTTGCCGGCGCTGAACATAAGCTACCGCGAAATTAACAAAGGCTTGAATATACTTAAGGGAGTTATTGAGGAATGAAACATTTACTTAAATTACAGGATTTAAACAAAACCGAAATACTTGACATTTTAAACCTTGCCGACCAGCTGAAATTTGAACACCACAACGGCGTTGAGCACCACCTTCTTAAAGGCAAGACGCTAGGTATGATTTTTCAGAAAAGCTCAACAAGAACCCGCGTCAGCTTTGAAACGGGAATGTACCAGCTCGGCGGTCAGGCTTTGTTCCTTTCCTCAAACGACTTACAGATAGGACGCGGAGAGCCCGTTCAGGACACGGCGCGCGTGCTTTCACGCTACCTTGACGGAATAATGATTAGGACCTTTGAGCAGCAGGAGGTTGAGGATTTGGCAAAATACGGTTCAATACCGATTATCAACGGTCTTACCGATTACTGCCACCCCTGCCAGGTGCTTGCGGACCTTATGACGATAAGGGAATACAAAAAAAGCTTTGACGGCTTGAAGCTGTGTTTTGTCGGAGACGGAAACAATATGGCAAACAGCCTTATCGCCGGCGCAATTACTATGGGTATGGAATGTGCGATTGCCTGCCCCGAAGGCTACAAGCCCGATGAAAAGCTTATGCAATGGGCAAAGGAAAACGGTAAATTCACCTGCTCGGCAAACATTGAGGAATGTGTTAAAGGAGCCGATGTTCTTTACACGGACGTCTGGGCCTCAATGGGCCAGGAGGGCGAAAAAGAGGAACGCGAAAAGGCGTTTAAAGGTTATCAGATAAACGATGATGTTATGGCTCTTGCAAACGAAGGCGCAATAGTGCTTCACTGTCTTCCCGCACACCGCGAGGAGGAAATTACCTCAAAGGTATTTGAAGAGCATGCAAACGAGATATTTGACGAGGCTGAAAACAGGCTGCACGCACAGAAGGCAGTTCTTGTAAAACTGATGAAATAAACAGCAAGACGGAAGTAAAAACCTTCCGTCTTTTATTGACATAACTGAATTATTCAATTATAATTCTTTCAATATGATTTTAAGGATTAGTTATGTCTAAACTATCAATTTTTCAGAAACAGGACAACTTAATGACAAGCGGCAGCATTAAAAAGCGCATTATTCTTTTTGCCGTTCCTATCTTTATAGGTCAGCTGTTTCAGCAGCTTTACAGTACGGTTGACAGCCTTATTGTAGGCAACCTGATAGGCAAAACCGCGCTTGCTGCAGTAAGCTCAACAGGAAGCATAACCTTTTTGGTTATAGGCTTTTTCTTTGGCTTTTCAATGGGCGCGGGCATTGTTGTTGCGCGGGAAATAGGCGCGCAGAGCAAGGAAGGCATTGAGCGTTCGGTTCACACAACTGTTGCTATGGGGCTGTTTTTCAGCGCCGCCATAACAATTATAGGCGTTACCCTTTCCCCCGTTATGCTTAAGCTGATGGGAACGCCAAAGGAGGTTATGGAAGAGGCAACCGTTTACCTGAGAATAATCTTTGCCGGAAGCACCGGGCTTATAATGTATAACACCTTTGTAGGTATTCTTCAGGCAAGCGGCGATTCAAAGCACCCGCTGATTTACCTTATTTGCAGCTCAATAACAAATGTTATTCTTGACGTTGTTTTTATAAGCATATTTAAAATGGGAGTTGAAGGCGCGGCGATAGCCACAATCCTTTCTCAGTTTTTAAGCATGGCGCTTGCGCTGAGCAGACTGTTAAGGGCTGAAAGCTACATAAAGCTGCGATTAACAAAAATCCGTTTTAACGTGAAAACGCTTAAACAAATTGTTCGCTTTGGCTTGCCGACTGCGCTGCAGGGCTCAATAATTGATATTGCAAACATACTTATTCAGTCCTACGTAAACTCCTTCGGTGCGGACGCGATGGCGGGAATAGGCGCCTATTCAAAAATTGAGGGCTTTGCGTTTTTACCCGTTATTTCATTTTCAATGGCAATGTCAACATTTATTTCACAGAACATAGGTGCAAATAAGCACGACAGAGTTAAAAAGGGTATGCGCTTCGGGCTTTTATGCACGGTTACATCTATTGAAATAATCGGCATTATTGCCTTTATTGCCGCGCCTGAACTGATTAAGCTTTTCAACGGCAACCCCGACGTTATTTATTTCGGAGTTTTAAGGGCAAGGATTTGCGCGCCGTTCTTCTTTTTACTCGGCTTTTCAAACGTTACCTCGGCAATTATGCGAGGGCTCGGAAAACCGATGGCGCCGCTTGTTGTAATGATTGTTTTCTGGTGTGCGGTAAGGGTAATTGTTTTTATGACTGTTGGCAGGGTTTACCACAATATTCTTTTAACCTGCTGGATTTACCCGATTACCTGGGGGCTAAGCACTGTTGTATACGGAATACTGTTTAAAGTTTATAAAAAGCAGGGTATATATTAAAAGACCGTAAGGACAAGCCTTACGGTCTTTTCTGATTTTGTTTAACCTGCGGGGTGTACGTTTACCTTATCAAAGAATTCCTTTGAGCACGGGAAATCGCACTTATAGTCAACAGTTGCGGAAAGCGATTTATCGTGTACTACGGAGAGGTTTGCGTGAACGATATTTACATAAACGTGCATATCGTAATGAGCCTCAACAATTTCACCCGACTTTGTATCAATTGTAACAACAGCCGTACCGCCTTTATAAACTACCTTACAGTTTTCTTCGGTAGTACCGCTTGCCCAGCTGAACGCGTCTACTGCGTCAACAACAGCGCCGATATCGTTAAGGGAGGTAAACATTCTTCCCTGCTCGTCAATACCGACCCTTGACATATTAACCATCTTGGGCTGCATAGTAAGAACGATTGTACCGTCGCCGTTATCCTTTACGTTTGCGGTAACAAGGTCTTCCGCTTTAACACGGCAGGTTTTAAGGCTTTCGCCGTTTTCGTCATTATCGTTTTCGGGCTCACGCGCATTACAGGGCTGTAAACCGCCGATAGTAGGAACATAAAGCGCGTTAAGAAGCTGCGGGATAAGCTTATTGATAACCGCATTTGACTTACCCTCAACAAGAATATCGGTAATGGTAATTTCTTTCTGGTCGCAGAAGGCGTACATTTCAACCTTTTTGCCTTCCTCATCAATAAACATTGCAGTTTTAGCTTTAGTTTTATTATAAGCGTCTGCATAACACTTAACTACGTCTTCAAGTGACTTGAATTCAATTCCGCCGTATGTACCTGCAACAAATTCATCAATTACAGCGGGGTCATCGGCAGAATCGGTTTCGCCTTCGCCTTCCGAAGGATTGTTCTGATTTTTCCATTCGCCCGTTTTTACATCCTGAATAGCCTTCATTGTACCGTCAAATACATAGCCGACCTTGGCGCAACCGGTAAACGAAAGAGTAAGGACTGCTGCAAGAACAATACATACAACTGCTTTGATGGTTTTTTTCACTTTTATCACCTCGCATATATTTTAGCACTTTAATCACAAAAGGTCAATTATTATTGCTTTTAAACTGCTAAATTGTTATAATTAATTAGATAATAAACCATGAGGAAGAAGAATGAGCATTTTTACAAGAACCGAAATACTGATTGGAAAAGAGGCAATGGAAAAGCTGAAAAAGGCTCACGTTGCTGTTTTCGGCATTGGCGGAGTCGGAGGTTACACTGCGGAAGCGCTTGCAAGAAGCGGTGTAGGAACGATTACCGTTGTTGACAACGATAACATTAGCGAAACCAACATAAACCGCCAGATTTTAGCCCTTCACAGCACGGTTGGGATGCAGAAAACCGACGCGGCTGAAGCACGGCTTAAGGACATTAACCCTGAAATTAAGGTAATAAAGAAAAATGTATTTTACCTTCCCGAAACCTCAGAGCAATTCGATTTAAGCACTTACGATTATATTGTTGACGCCGTTGATACGGTAACGGCAAAGCTTGCGCTTGCCGAAAACGCACAGACAGCGGGAACCCCGATTATTTCGTCAATGGGTACCGGCAACAAGCTGAACCCGACGGGGTTTGAGATTGCAGATATTTACGAAACCTCAGTTTGCCCGCTCGCAAGAATAATGCGCAAGGAGTGCAAGGCAAGAGGAATAAAGGCGCTGAAATGCGTTTATTCAAAGGAGGACGCATTAACGCCCGAAAAATGCAGCGAAACCAAGGGAACACAAAACCGCCCCGTACCGGGAAGCACGGCGTTTGTTCCGAGCGTTGCGGGACTTATAATTGCAAGCGAAGTAATTAAGGATTTAATTAAATAAAAAACTCTTGCATTTTTATAATTAATGTGTTATAGTATTTGAGCATTAAAAATGTATGCGCCGGTAGCTCAGCTGGATAGAGTGACTGGCTACGAACCAGTAGGTCGGGGGTTCGAGTCCCTTCCGGCGTACCAAAATGCCGAATACCCTTATTGGGTGTTCGGTATTTTATTTTCGGGAGGGACGAGAAACGAACTCCAAGAGCGGCGCAGAATGTGCTGCGATTGGGAGAAAGCTCCGGTGGAGCTTTCGATAGTTGAGAAGAAAGTCCCTTCCGGCGTACCAATAACCGAGTGAACGCTTCTGCGTTTGCTCGGTTAATCTTTTTTAAGAATTGCTTATTGCAGAATTAATATCCACGGTGCGTTGGTTGTTTTGGCGGTGCCGATATGGTAGACTATGGCTGTAAGGAGGAAAAGTCTATGAACAGATACATAACAGGCGCGGTTATACGAAGGCTCAGGGAAAAGAAAAAGCTTACGCAGGAGGAGCTTGCAAATAAAATATATGTCAGCAGCAAGGCTGTAAGCAAATGGGAAACAGGCGCAGGCTTTCCCGATATAAGCCTGATTGAGCCTTTGGCTGAAGCGCTCGGAATTTCAGTTATTGAACTGCTGAACGGCGAGGACATACAAAATACCAATCCATCGTCAAACATGATTAAAAGCAGTTTTTATGTTTGCCCTGTTTGCGGTAATATTATTCAGTCAGTAGGTCAGGCAGTTGTAAGCTGCTGCGGTGTTACCCTTCCCCCGCTTGAAGCTGAGGAATGCGACTGCGAACACCGAATAATAATTGAAACTGTTGAAGACGAATACTACGTTCACCTTGACCACCCGATGAGCAAAGCACATTATATTTCATTTATTGCCGCCGTTTCCGACGAGGGCGTTCAGTTAATAAAACTTTACCCCGAGGGAAATGCCGAAGCAAGATTTAAGAAAAAACGCATTAAGCATTTTTATGCTTACTGCAACCGAAACGGATTATACTATAGAACCCTATAGTAAGGTTAAGGAAATAAGAATAATTCACAAATAAAAAAAGACGGCGCTGCCGTCTTTTTTTATTACATTGTTACCTCGTGCTTTCCGCTTTTCAGATTTAAAGCCGCAGTATAATGCATAGAGCTGCTTTTTATTATTCCGCTGTCATGCAAAACTCCGTTTTCGGTTTTACATATAACACGGTAAGCGGTCTGGGTTACTCCGCCCTCGTTATTCCAGGTAAAACGGAAGCTTTTATCGTCAATGCCGAAAGGGTTGGCACGGTGATTAACCTGAAGCCTTATAGGTTTCATTATCAATTCTCCTATATCATTTCTTCTTTTTAATTTTAGCAAGTTTTATTAAGCCGTATCCTATTGAAGCATACATAATCATAATAAGAACATACTTTGAAAGGAACAGCAACAATCCGCCCTCTGTGTCAAAATAAACAAAGGGATTGATTAAAAGCATATATTTATATATTTCCTCGTGAATAAACATATACAGACCTGCAACGGATAAAACCGACATAACTGTAATAATTACAGGCTTGACCTTTTTGTTCTTCATGGGTTTTGCAAAGACATAATCAAAATGCATTCCGATATGCATACTTATCAGTGCAAAGCCCCAGTATGAACAAATAAGGTGAATTATTCTGCTGACTCCCGAATAATAGCTTAAATCAAGAAATGAAAGCAGGTGCTTTGAAAGCGTTGAAGCGCTCAGAATCATCAATAAATAAATTATAAGAAGCAGATAATCGGTTATTCCCCTTATTAACCTATCCACGCTGAAGCCTGATTTCAGCAAAGCCTTTGTGTAATTAAACGTCAGTACGATATGAAGCGCTACAAGAACAAACATTATTACACCGAGAATTTCGTGTATAAACTCGCCTGCAATTCTGTAAGACATAAGAATAAGCAAATCAAGCGTCATCAATACATCAACGCAAATCTGAGCTCTTCTTTTTTTACTCATTTTACTCATCAAAATTCAAACCGTTAAGCCAAGCAGCAAGCTCTTCGTCTGCTTTCCCGACTTCCCTTCCGTTAACGTTATAGCCATCAAGAACCTTTGCTTCGGGTTCAAGCTGTCTGATTACTTCATAGGTTCCTCCGTCATGGCTTCCCTCATGTGTATTAAAAGGAACAATTGTTTTTCCGCTTAAATCATACTTATCAAAAAAGGTATAGACAATCATGGGCATTTTATACCACCAAACGGGATAACCTATAAATATAATGTCATAATCTTCAGGGTTAATTGTAAGAGGTAAAAACTCCGGACGTGAATTTGCATCGGCTTCTTTCTGCGCCTCGGCAACAACCTTAATATAGCTTGAAGAATACGGCTTTACAGGTATAAGCTTCTCTATATCTGCAGTAAACCTTTCTGCTATTAGATTTGCAAGATATTCGGTTGAGGCTACTCCGTCTTCATAAGGCGTTGCATACGATTTTGCGTCCGCTTCAGAAGTGTTTGCAGAGCTGAAAAAAACAACCAACACTTTTTGACCTGATGATGGCTTTTCTTTATTTGTTGTTGTTTGAACTGCGTCAGTGGTTTGAGAATCGGCTTGTGCAGTCACCTTTTCTGACGATGAACAGGCTGACAAGCTAACTGTTATTGATAATAACAGAACAAGTATAATAATTCTTCTCATTATCATTCCTCCTGTTTATTAATCATTATATCATATTGTATACGGTGTTTCAAACTAATACTTGTCAGTGTAAAGAAAAAAAGAGATAATTCCGGTTTGTATTGACTGAAAGAAAAAAGTTTGTTATAATATTAACAAATAAGTGCGCCGCACTAAAAAAGGAGATATAAAATGAAAAATTATTTTGATTTAAAGGGTCAGGTTGCCCTTGTAACAGGTTGTTCGGGCGGTCTTGGCGTTCAGATGGCTAAGGCTCTTGCTAATCAGGGCTGCAACATTGTTGCTATTGCACGCAGGCAGGACAAGCTTGAGGCTGTATGCGAAGAAATCAAGGCTGAATTCGGCGTTGACGCGCTTCCCCTTAAGTGCGATATTACCGACACCGCAAACGTTGACGATGTAGTTGCAAAGGCTCTTGAGCACTTTGGCAGAATTGATATTTTAATCAACAATGCAGGCACAGGCGCTGTTGCTCCTGCTGAAGATATTACCGATGAGCAGTTCGGTGACGAATGCAATATTGACCTTTTCGGTTCCTTCAGAGTTGCAAGAGCAGTTGCAAAGCAGGCAATGATTCCCGCTAAGTACGGCAGAATTATCAACATTGCTTCAATGTACGGCTTAGTTGGTAATAAAATTGCAGGCTCTGCTCCCTACCATGCTGCAAAGGGCGGCGTTGTAAACCTTACAAGAGCTCTTGCTGCTGAATGGGGTAAATACGACATCACCGTTAATTCAATCTGCCCCGGTTATTTCTACACCGATTTAACAAGAGACACTCTTAACAGTGATTTCTTCCAGCAGAACGCTAAAACCATGATTCCCATGGAAAGATACGGCAACGAAGGCGAGCTTGATACTGCTGCACTTTTCTTTGCTTCAAAGGCTTCAAGCTACGTTACGGGAACAAACCTTGCTATTGACGGCGGTTACACCTGTATGTAATAAAAATTAAAAGCACCCCCACAGGGTGCTTTTTTTATTGCCTGATTCCTTCAATATATTCTTCAACAAGCTCGTCCTTGACGTTTCCTTTATAAACGTTGAGCATCAGTATTTCAGAGGATTTCATATAATCCCTTGTCATAAAATCACCTGCAATAATATTTGCGGATTTGAGATAAAAGGGATTATTTTTTATTCCGTCTGTCATTATCTTAAAATAAGGTATCAGCGCTTCGTCAAGCTTATACGGCGGAGTCATACCTATTTCAGTACCTAAATTCGGGGTTTGCTGAGTCTGAAACCAGTAAAGCCCGTCAGTCTGATAATCGTCAAAAAAGCGGAGCGTTTCGTTAGCAAATTTTTCAGCCTTTGCGCCGTTAACGTCCTTTTCCCACGGAAGAATACAGGAACAGCTGCGGCTGTACTCATAGTCCTCATTTTCGTTAATAAGGATATACCTTTTCCCTGCCTTTCTGATATCGCCGAGGGTTACGTTTTTAATATCGTCAAAATCACAGTAGGCAAATTCCGCAGGGCTGATGTAACGTCTGAGCAAGTCGTTTATCTTGTTCTTATCCGCTTTAAAGCGCAGGGTTACGGGGCCGAACTTCTGGTCATAATACTCACGGATGTCAAGCAAAAGGATTTCGTTGCTGCTTACAAGCATTTCACGAATTTCCGATAGCACGTTTTCAAAAAGGTCACCCTTTGAAATACCGTGGGCAAGAACAAGATTTCCCCTTCTGTCAGTATCAAGACGAAGACAGAAATGGCGGATACCGTAGTTGAACTGGGTTAAAACGCCGTCCTTCTGGCACTCTGCCATTTTATTCATACCATAGCTGCCTGCATTATGCGCACCGGGAATAACAAGAGAAGTAATTTTTACATCGTCTTTAATATATTCCATCCATTTATCAAAAATCATAATATCACCGAAATGATTATAACATATAAATGTTATTAATTCAAACAACAAAAAACAACCGTATGAATGTTCAATTTTATTGTTGCAAAGGCAGGTCGATAAAATTTGCGCAACGCGCAACGAAACAGTCCGCCGGACTGTTTCTCCCGATTTCGGCAAAAGTCTGAAAGATTATTTCAATGTGTTTTACCGAAATCGGTGCGCTTGTCGTAGGTTCGAGCCTACATAATAATAAACAAACAGACACCGAAACGGTGTCTGTTTGTTTATGGTTGCGTTTTCAATACTTTTCAGCATTTATGCACCTTTGCTCGTCTCTTTGTTACCTATATGTTACCTACTATGTAGTTCTATATAAATAGTATATAGTATTCAATTCAAAAAGGCAAATAAAAAATGCCCTGCTCAATTAAGAACAGGGCATCATCATTTTGATTATTTGAGCAGTCTGTTGACCTCTTTCTGTACTGCCTTGGCATCATATCCGGCGGCGGTCAGGCGCTTGACTCTGTCTGCACCATTTCCCCATTTGCCATCAATGACCTCCTTGGCAATCACTGTGATAGATTTCTTTGCAGTGGTCTTGGAGCCTGCAAGAATTTCATTGACTCTCTTTTGAACAGCTGCAGCATCATAGCCTGCTGCCTTGAGTCTTTTCTTTCTGTCATCGCCTACTCCCCACTTGCCATTAATGACCTCCTTGGCAATCACATCAAGGGTCTTTTTGGTAGTAGTGGTTGTCTGATTCGGCTTTTTGTATGTAATGAGATAATATGACGGATAACGGTCTTGTGTTGCCTTTGCCATTTGTGAGGGAGTAACAACACATCCATTGTCAGTTTTCTTGACAATTCTTTTCGGACGGGGAGCAGTGTCGTACTTTCCGCTATACATTGACGGGTCTGCAACTTCAATGTTGTTTCCGACCATTCGCCAAGCGCAGACATAATGCCCGGATGTAGAAAAGATGTTGTAAGCATCACCCTGATTGCAAATTGCCACGCCGCCTTTTTTTAAGTGTTCAACAAGTTTATTTACATCTCTTGTTGTAGTGTAAGAAAAGGCAGAGTGCTTTTTGCAAATTGCGTTAAGCAGAGTTATCTCATTTGTACCGTTCATAATTCTTGCACCACAAGACTTTGACAAATCACGCATTTCAGCGACTGAAAACAATGACTTTTGAGCAAGCGTGTTTATTGCGATACACGCCGATACAACGCCGCAGCCACTGCTCGAAATAGTCGCAGACGAGCCATCGGGTTTATTATAAGATAAATTCTTATAGTTTCTCTGATTGTTATAAAACAGTTTCATTCTGCATCCCCTCCTGTTTCAAGATTCATTACTGCTGCGATTCCGGCGGCAATAGCCGGGATAACGAGAGCGACTATTGCGCCCTTTGTGATAGAGCCATCCTCTCCAAATGTCATTGTGCTGACACCGACAACAAGAGCAGGCAGAAATGCCTGAATGAATGTTCTCATCGTTCTTTTTGCAGTTTCTTTTGTGAATTTCATTGATTATCACTCCTTATTTTCCAAGTCATCAATCCTGTGATTTGCAACTTTGATTTGCTCCTCAATCACAGGAATGCGCTCGGCAAAATTATTGTGCTTGTCAACTTTATGTTCAAGCTGCTCAATTCTGTATGCGGTAAGTTTTGAGGAGGTTACTATACCTCCGAATGTGCCACTCATCGTACCTACCAACGCAAGAATGGCAACAATAACCTCATTCGGCATCGCCTTTCCTCCTTTGGACTTTCAGGCATAAAAATAACCGTCTCAAACTTGAGGCGGTTATATTATTGCGGTTTATTAGGGAATGTCACATTGTAAGGAAATCCCTCTTGCTGAGGTATATCTCTCAATGCCTGTCTGTACTTTGCCATCTCGCTTTGAGCAAGTTCCTTGAGTTTTGCTGTGAAAGCAGTTGTTGAGATGCTTGAGGGGAGGATTCTGTCAATCAGAAATTCCTTGTCTGACTCCTCAAGCAATTCATTTCTCTTGGCTCTCACATCAGCGCTCAACTTGTCATATTCTGTCTGTCTTGCCTTTGTGAGCCAATCATTAAAGTTATCACTCACATCATTAAAAAGGCTCGCTCTGTTAGGTACAACAAGAGTATATCTGTCATAGATGTACTCTGTATATGTACCGTCCTCTGATGTTGTGGTAACAGGCTCAATGTTCTCACAAAGGATTACAAGGGCATTTTTGCCATCAAGTCTGACATCGAACTGCTCCGGCATTACTCCGCTTTTGCATTTCATAACGGATTACCTCCTTTAATATCCTTAAATCCTTATCAAAATAAGGCTTTAGATTTACTTGATAGAAATTGTAGCAATTTCCGTGTTTAGTCCAGCCGAGATATGACATAATGCCTGCTGCTTGTAAATAAGTAGGCTTTCTGCCATTTCTCAGTCTCTTTTTTGCTTTGTTGATTCGGCGCCTCATTCTCCTTGCTATTCGTTTTCTCACAAGAGTATGTGTGCGATAAAAACGATAGCCGACAAAATCAAGCACTCTGTTTTTTTGATACTTGAACACTTGCCAATCATCATTAAGGTAAATGCCAATGCTTTTGAGATAATCTGCAACCATCACTCTCATTTTGTGCAGTTTTTTCTTGTTTCTGCCAAAGATAACCATATTATCAATATATCTAATATAGTATTTTGCTCCAAATTCCTCTTTGATTTTATGGTCAAGTTCTTGGAGTAAAAAATGGCAAAACCAAGGAGATGTGAAATACCCAATGGGCAATCCCACATCCTGCACATCAATTATAGTGTCAATCAACCACAATAGCCGATAGTCCTTGATTCGTCTGCGAAAAGCATTTTTTAATACACCAAGATTGATTGATGGAAAGAAATTATCAATATCCATCACCAAGCAATATTTGGTGTTCTTATGGTCTTTTCGCACCCACTTCTCAACAACTTTCTTGGCTTGCAGATTGCCTCTGCCCGGCATACTGCCATAAGCATACTCATACATACCTTTTGTAAGAATAGGTCTGATTATTTGAGTTAATGCCCTTTGTATGCAGAGGTCAGGAAAGAATTGAGGTTTACTCACCTCTCTATCCTTGTTACAGGCTGCACTATGTATTATCTCTTTGACAGGAGGAGTTGGATTATATTGCATATTCATCAGCATATTTTGCAATATGCGAGCAGAGCCATCAACATCAGCTAATACTCTCTTGACATCGGAGCGTTGCTCCTTGCCCTTTGCTGCACTGATGATGGCTGCCTTTAGATTGCCTAAATCATAGACTAAATGGTATAGATTTCCAATTCTTTTCATTGCTTGTTCACCTCAAGGGATTTCGAGAGACCTACTAACCCCTGCCATTTATCGGCTCAGTTTTTTGCCAAGCGGCAAGGAGTTTATTGTGCATAAAATGAAAAGAATATTTCTGAACAAGATAGGCGACCGCGATAAGAATTAGCATTACGAGCTGCATTATTAGTATTATTAGCATAGCAACCGAACACTCCTCCGTCGGAGACTGAACGCAGCCAAGCACAACAAACCCCTATGAAATTTGCAATAAAATCCGTTGGGGGATGTTCATCCCCCAAACCCCCTATTCAAAATGGCGATAAGCAAGGCGACCGCGAGAAGAATTAGCATTACGAGCTGCAGCATTAGTAGTATTAGCATAGCAACCGAACACTCCTCCGTCGGAGACTGAACTACCTCCGAAAC
>JAFYGD010000230.1 GCA_017543415.1 Eubacterium sp.
AATTACCCGCCGCGAATACGAAAAGGTGTGTAATTATGCCGAAAAGCTCGGTTTTGAAAACCTTTTTGTGCAAAAATTATCCTCTGCTGATAAAAATTTCATTCCACCATTTGATTTTAGCGGACTAATGTGATATAGTAAGAGAGTAAAATATATTTTTATAAAAAGGAGAAATCAAAATGAAAAAGTTTTTTACGGAATTTAAAGACTTTATTGCAAAGGGCAACGCTCTTGACCTTGCGGTAGGCGTTATCATCGGCGGTGCGTTCGGTGCAATCGTTAATGCTCTTATTGAGAACATTATCAACCCGCTTATCGCCTGCATCGGCGGCACAGAGGTTGGCTTTGTAGTTCCGCTTATCAACGGACAGGCTATGGATATCGGTTCTTTCATTTCCGCTATTCTTAACTTCCTTATCATTGCCTTCATCGTTTTCTGCATTATCAAGGCAGCTAACAAGGCAAAGGAAAAGGCAAGCAAGAAGGAAGAGGCTGAAGAAGAAGCAACCACAAAGGTTTGCCCCTTCTGTAAAAGCGAAATTGCCATTGACGCAACAAAGTGCCCCCATTGTACTGCTGACCAGCCTGAGGACGCTGAATAATTTAATTTAACATTATGGGAGGGTAGCTGTACCCTCCCGAATATATTTCAGGAGTGATAATTATGATTAAAAAGGAATATTCCTTCCCGTCCTGCACGGGTGAAGGTGAAATCTACGGCTGCGGTTATATTCCCGAAGGCGAATTTGATACCGTTCTTGTAATCAACCACGGTATGGCTGAGCATCAGGAAAGGTATATCGGCTTTATTGAATTCCTCAACGCAAACGGAGTTGCAGTTTATATGCACGATATGTGCAACCACGGCAAGTCAAACAAGGACTTTGCGGATACGGGCTACTTCGGAACGGATAACGGTTACCGCAAGCTTGTTGACGATTTCAAAAAGAATATTGAAATTGCAAAGAACGAAAATCCCGATAAAAAGCTCGTGGTTATGGGCCACTCAATGGGCTCCTTCATCTGCCGCTGCCTTACAGCCTGGTATCCCGATGAAGGATATATCGGCGCAATTTATATGGGCACGGGAGACGCTAACCCGATAGCCGGCGTTGGCGAAAAACTTGCTTCGGCTGTTGTTAAAATCAAAGGCGCAAAGTATAAGAGCAAGCTGCTTGATAAGGCAAGCTTTTCCTCATACGGCAAGGGCTTTGAGGGAAGAACAAACTTTGACTGGCTTACCCGTGACGCAGCAATTATTGATAAATATATTGCTGATAAATACTGTGGCTTCCTGTTTTCAGCGCAGGGTATGAAGGACTTGGTTAAGCTCAATATTGAAAGTAACACGCCGGAGTGGTATCAGCAGGTACCCAAGGAGCTGCCTATTCTTCTCACCTCGGGCGAAAAGGACCCCGTAGGTCCTACCGAAAAGGGAATCAGAGCTATTGAAGAAAAGCTCAGGGCAAGCGGACATACAAATGTTACGGTTAATATTTATCCCGATTGCCGCCACGAAATCCTTAACGAGCTCAACAAGGACGAGGTTATGGCTGATATCCTTAAATGGATAAAATCACTTTAAATATTACATTAAAGCGCAGGTGTTTTACCTGCGCTTATTTTTTTCTTGACATTTGACAATGCTGAATTTATATTATATTTGTGGGAAGTTAAGATTTATTATTTTTTATATATAAGAGGTTTTTATGACAATAGGTAATTTTATCAACCTTCTCGGCGGACTCGGTCTGTTCCTGTTCGGAATGAATTATATGAGCAAGGGACTGAGCGCTGTTGCCGGAAACAAAATGAAGGATTTGCTTGAAAAGCTTACCCGTAACCGTTTTAAGGGCTTTCTGCTCGGTGTGCTTGTAACGGCTGTTATACAATCTTCATCTGCAACAACAGTAATGCTTATGGGCTTTCTTAATGCGGGTATTATGGATTTGGCTCAGGCAACGGGCGTTATTATCGGCGCAAATATCGGTACAACCGTAACCGCCGTGCTTATTGCAATTGATGTTTCGGCAATAGCGCCGATATGTATAATTATCGGTGCGATTCTTGCGCTGTTTTCAAAAAAGCAAAAGCAAAAATACATCGGCCAGATTATTCTCGGCTTCGGTATTCTTTTCTTCGGGCTTAAGTATATGAGCGGCGACGACGCAATGGGCGTGTTAAAAACAAGCTCTGCGTTTCAGAGTTTTATGGCAAGCGCAAGCAATCCCGTTGTCGGAATAATCGTCGGCTTCATTATTTGCGCCGTGCTCCAGTCCTCAAGCGCCGCTATAGGCGTTTTACAGGTCCTTGCGCTTAACGGAGTTGTACCGCTCGGTCTTGCTGTTTATCTTATCATCGGTATCAATATCGGCTCGGTTATGCCGCTGTTCTTATCCTCAATCGGCGCAAAAACCAACGCAAAAAGAGCAGCTTTCGTTTACTTTATCTTTAACGCAATTTTAATTTTCTTAACGCCGCTCGGCGCATTTGAACCGTTCTTAAAGCTTGTTGAGGGCTTTTCCTCAAACGGTTCGGTTCAGGTCGCTGAGTGCCATATTATGTTTAAAATAATTTCGGCGGTTGTACTGCTTCCGTTCGTTAAATATATAGTTAAGCTTTCGGAATTTGTAATAAAGCCGAAGGAGCACGAAAGCGTGTTCCGCTTTACCTATATTGATAAAAAAATTCATCCGAATCCGAGCATTATTGTTCTTCAGGTCACCTCCGAAGTTCAGCGTATGGCAAAGCTTGTAAGGCAGAATTTTGTAAACGCTTGCGAGGACTTGATAAGCAGTTCCCTTGAGCACGAGCAAAGCATACTTGAAACCGAGGAGCTGATTAACTGGCTTAACCATAATATTTCGGACTTTATGGTTACCGTTTCGTCACACAATATGAGCGGTGACACCTCGGAATATATAGGTAAGCTGTTCCATGTTGTAACGGACCTTGAGCGTGTCGGCGACCACGCGCTCAATATTCTTGAAAAGAACGAAAGCCTTATTGAAGAGAATATGGGCTTTTCAGCCGAGGCTAAAAAAGAGGTTGAGGAAATCTACCTTAAATCGCTTGAGCTGTTTGACCGCTCGGTAGGCGCCTTTATTGCCGAAGAGCTTTCGGATACAGAGGCGGAGGAGCTTCACAACCTTGAAAACACTATTGATTCTCTTACCCTTCAGGCACAGGATAATCATATAAGGCGCCTTCGCAAAAAGGAATGCCACACCTATTCGGGCGTTGTATTTACAAAGCTGCTTCAGGATTTGGAGCGCGTTGGCGACCATTCCTACAACATCGCATGGGCTGCGCGTAAGAACAAGAAATTAATCAGGCAGATTTAGTATGAAAGACAGAAGAACGGCAGTAAACAAACTGAATACTCTTCTTTTCGGCAGGGATTTAAGAATTACAAAGGGTGAACCTTTTATTAAGGTTTACCCTTTTGACTATTCCTCCTATTATCCCGAGGAAAAATATATTTCCTCCCAAAAACCGCCGAAGAAAAACGTTTACGATATCCGTCAGTTCGGTGCTTCTCCCGAAAGGGAGGATAACGCAGACGCCGTTAACGTTGCCGTTTCACTTGCTGCCGAAACCGGAGGAACCGTTCTTGTAACGGGCGGCGACTATGTCTGTACTACCGTTTTTCTTAAATCAAACGTAACCCTGTTTATTGAAAAGGGTTCGTCAGTTTCCGCCAACAAAACGGGCGAGGGTTATAATCACCTCGGCGTTATTCATGCAGACGGCTGTGAAAATATTACCCTTACGGGCGGGGGAAAGGTTAAAGGTAACGGAGAGTATTTCGGCTTAAAGCCGCAGCTTAACGAAAACATAACCGTTCACCCCGAGGTTATTGACGTAATCAGAATGCGCCGCGATGCGCGTGCGCAAATTCGCTTTGCCCATAAAAGCAAGTACGGCGGCACGGTATATTTCAAAAACTGCAAAAACGTTAAAGCTGATAATTTTATTATCGAAAACGCGGCGCACTGGTCCTTCAGAATTGAAAACTGCAGCGGCGTTGAAATCAGAAATTTTGTTATAAATAATAACCGCCACGTAGCAAACGCTGACGGCTTTGACGTTGCGGGAACAAGCGATATAAGTATTGAGCATTGCTTTGTTTCAACTGCGGACGACGGCATTTGCCTTAAAAACGCGGTTTGGCTCGGCAACAGCGGTAAAATGAGCAATATCACCGTTCGTGACTGCGAGGTTATCTCCTGCGCCAACGCCTTTAAAATAGGTACGGAAACCACTTATGATATTGAAAACGTAACGGTTGAGGACTGTACGTTTTTAATGACGGATATATATCCGGGAACTGTAAGCGGAATTGCCGTTGAAAGCGCGGACGGCGCAAAGGTAAAAGGCGTAACGGTTAAAAATATAAAAATGGACAGGGTAACCTGCCCCGTGTTTGTCCGCCTTTGTAACCGAAACCGCGCTGCAGAGGTTACCGCACAGAGCGCCAATGCCGTTGAATTCGGCAAAAAAAGGGAGAAGGGCGCTTCTGCCGAAAAGGACGAGTTCAACCTGCTCGGTGAGGTTAAGGATATACATATTGAAAATATTGAAGCTTCGGGCGTTGAAATTCCCGTTATCCTTGCGGGCTTTAAGCAGGGCAGGGTAACAAAATACGTTGAAAACATAACGCTTAAAAATATAAATATGACTTATGCTCCGTATAAGGAAGTATACGATAAGCGCTCATATATTCCCGAATATGCAGACGTTTATCCGGAAAGCTGGCGCTTCCGCAACCTGCCCGCCTATGCCCTTTGGGCAAGGCACGTCAGCGGGCTGAAGCTCCTTGATTTCAACTGCTCAATCCCGCGCAGTACGTGGAAAAAAGATATAATATGCGAAGATATAAAATAAAAGGTGCTTTTATAAGCACCTTTTAATTATCAAGCATCTGTTCAATGCAGCCCTTTAATACGGGCTTTGTTATTTCTGTTTTGAACTCCTTAAAAACGTTTCCTTTTCCGTCGATGAAAATTGTAACGGGCTTTTTTTCAACGCCGTAAGCCTTTTTAGCCTCGCCGTTCAAATCAAAGTAAACGGGGAAGGTATAGCCGTTATCAAGCATGAAAGCCTTTGCGCGGAATAAGTTTTCCTTGTCTCTGTCCGTAAGGTGAATAAGCATAAAGTTTACTTCGCCTTCATATTCGGGGTATAGCTCGTTAAAAAATTCAAGCTCTGTTTTAACCGATTTCTGTTTTGTTGACCAGAAGTGAATAACCGTGGGTTTTCCGTAAAGTGAGGAAAGCTTAATCTCGTTTTCTTCCTCGTCAAGCACAGTAAAATCGGCGGCGGAAGGAGCTTCGGTTTCCGTTTCTGATATGCTTTCGCTTTCTGTCTGCGTTGTCTGCGGCTGAGTCTGCGTTTCGGGCTCGGGGCTGTTGACTTTGGCGCAGCCCGCAGCAAGCGCCGCAATTAAAAGCGCAATTATCAATGTTGTCAGTTTTTTCATTTAATTCACCGTCCAAAAAGATATTAATATATTTTGCCCTCAAAAGCAATACCAAATTACCGCTTTACGCATAAAATGGCGTGAGGTGGTAAAATGACTGTATGTAATCTGAAAAAGGTTTGCATTGAGGGCGGAACTCTGTCCGAAAGGGAAGCGCTGAAAAGAGAACTCACCTCCGTGCAGGCAAAAGCGGCAGAGGACTTTTGTTATAAATCAAACCGTTATACTTTTGTAAACGGTGAAGCTGACTGTACCGTTTATATCGTTAATGCGGCAAGCCTTTTTAATTTTAGAAGCTGTAAGAAAAACGCAGTTGTTTATATAACTTATCCCGAAAACAGAACGGTTCGGTCGCTGCCGACAGATATTAACGGCGTGCCCGTTGTAAAAGCAACGCCTTTTTCGGCACAAGGAATAAACTCTCTGCTTGAAGCGGTTAATTCTGTTTGCAAGGGTTGCCCCGTGCGCATAACTTCACGGCGTAAATTCCGCTTTATTTTGCCGCTGTTTTTTGCGTTTTCTTTTTTATTTACGGCGGCTTTGTATTTTTTGCTTTGTTGTTTAATAATGCTTGTTTGTTGACAATTGCCGTTTCTCTGTTATAATCAAAACAGAGGTGAAAAAATGGATTATAAATTGCTTAATTCACAGCTTGCATCCCTTACCGAAGGGGTGGAAAATACTGTTACCAACCTTGCCAATGCAGCTGCGCTGCTATGGTACAGCCTTGAAAATATCAACTGGGCAGGCTTTTATATTCTCAAAGGCAGCGAGCTCCTTCTCGGTCCGTTTCAGGGTAAGCCCGCCTGCGTTAAAATTCCGCTCGGCAGGGGAGTCTGCGGAACAGCCGCCGCCGAAAAAAGAACGCAACGCGTTGATAATGTGCATGAATTCAAAGGGCATATTGCGTGTGACAGCGCGTCAAATTCGGAAATAGTTATTCCCGTTTATAAAAGCGGAGAGCTTTTCGGCGTGCTTGATATTGACAGCCCGGAATTCTGCCGTTTTTCAAAAGCGGACGAAGAGGGACTTAATGAGTTTGTAAAGGTGTTAGAGGGTGCGTTAAATGCTTTTTAAAAAGAAAAAGGACTTTCCCGAGCTTGATTTATACATAACGAAAAACTATTCTGAATACGTTATCAATAGTGAAATATGCGGCTCAAAACCGTCGTTTGCAATGCCTTCAAAAGCGATGCCTATGGCGGGGAAGGCGGTCTTTGAAGATGCCTGTATCAGCGAAGACGATATTATTCTTGACGAAAGCTTTTCGGAAATGCTGCTTCGTCTGATTGACGAAAAAGGACTGAAGGACAGCGAGGCTTATAAAAAAGCGGGTGTTGACCGTAAGCTTTTTTCAAAAATCCGTTCAAATCCCGCCTACCGTCCGAGCAAGAATACCGCAATTCGTTTTGCGCTTGCACTTGAGCTGAACCTTGAAAAAACAGGCGAGCTGCTTCTTAAAGCGGGCTTTGCCCTTTCCCACAGCAGTAAGTTTGACGTAATAATTGAATATTTTATTAAAAACGGGATTTACGATATTTTTACCGTTAACGAGGCGCTTTATTCCTACGACCAGCCCGTTTTATAAATGTCGCCTGCAAGGCGACCAAATAATGAATAAAACCTCCTATAATGAAGTTGTAAAAAACATTCAGGAGGTTTTTATTATGAAAAAAGAAGAAAACAAATTAACCGAGCTTGTATTCATTCTTGACCGCTCGGGCTCAATGGCAGGCCTTGAAAGCGACACTATCGGCGGTTTCAATTCCGTTTTGCAAAAGCAGCAAAAGCAGGGCAGCAGGGGCTATGTAACAACCGTGCTCTTTGACCATGAGCTGCTTACCCTGCATGACAGAATTGCGCTTGATAAGGTAGAACCGCTTACCGAAAAGGATTATGAGGTCAGGGGTTGTACGGCGCTGATTGACGCTATCGGCTCAACCGTTGACCACATTTCAAAAATCCATAAGTATCTTGAGGATGAAAACGTACCGCAGAATACGATGTTCGTTATTATTACCGACGGTATGGAAAACGCCTCAAAGCGTTATTCCGCAGACGAGGTAAGGCGTTTGGTTGAGCAGAAAAAGGAGCTCGGATGGGAATTCCTTTTCATAGGTGCAAACATTGATGCAGTTGAAACCGCAAGGAATTTCGGCATTGATGAGGACAGGGCGGTAAATTATTATTCCGACAAAAAGGGAACAAAGGCAGTTTTCAAATCCGTTGCCGGCGCGGTAGACTGTATGTGCGCCTGCGCTCCCCTCGGCTCAAAATGGAAAAAGGAAATTGAAGAGGATTACAAATCAAGGTAATCAAAAAGGAGGCTCATCCTCCTTTTTATTTTGCCTTTTTTGTCATAGATTTGTTATTGTTATAGTAATTATAATATGCTATAATAAATGTGTATAAATTTCTGAAGGAGGAATATTTATGAAAGAAGCTAAAGCTCTTGCCTTTGTTAACGCATACGGTGTTTTAAGAACCCTTGAAAACCTTTGCGATATGGTTGACGAGGCAAAGGCGGTTTGCACCGAGCTTAAAAAGCCCGTTGCGCTGTGCTTTGATGTTACGGACGGTCCGTGCGTAACATACAGCTTTTCTAAAGATGGCTGTAAGTTCACCGAAGGGGATTACGGATGCACATGCAAAATGAAGTTTTCTTCTCCGGAAAAGTTCAATGATTTAATTGACAATTCAAAGCCGGGTATTCCGACTAAAAACCCCGTTCAGGTGCTTTCATTCCTGCTCGGTCCGTTCACCAAGCTTACGGATTTGCTTACAAAGTACCTGATGCCGAGCGAAGAGGATTTGAAGGACAGAACGTTCTTTGAAAAATCCACTATCTTAACGATGTACACAATCGGCGGCGCTATCTGTGCTCTCGGTAATAACGACAGCATCAGCAAGCAGTCCGCGTCGTACATTTGTGACGGCGATATCCAGATGGGTATTAAGGACGCGGTTGTTGTAACAATCCGTGCGCGTGACCATAAGCTTGAGCTTATTAAGGAAAAACCCGCAACTCCAAGGGCAATTATGGAGTTTGCAAGCATTGACCTTGCCAACGGACTGTTCAACGGAACGGCTTCAACCATGGCGGAGCTCTGTGCGGGCAATATCTATCTTGCAGGTATGTGCAATATGATAGATAACGTTAACCGAATTCTTGACAGAGTTGCAGTATATTTAGGATAAGGAGGGGACGGCAATGAGTAAATATCCGGAATACACACACGAAAAATCACGCGAGTGGTTTGACAGAGCGCTTGCCGCAGTTCCTTCGGGAATTTACGGTCACCTCGGTCCTTCGGAGGGCCTTTGGCTCCCGATTACAAAGTGGCCCCTTATGGGCGACCACGCAAAGGGAACATATTTCTGGGATGTTGACGGCAACAGATATATTGATATGATGTGCGCTTACGGTCCCAACGTTCTCGGCTACTGTGACGACGATGTTGATGCAGCGGCTATTGAGCAGCTTAAAATCGGCAACTGCACAACCTCGCCTTCCTATAAAATGGTAGAGTGCGCAGAAATGCTTAAGGATACCGTTGCAATGGCCGACTGGGCTTTCTTTATGAAAAACGGCTCAGACGCAACAACGTTTTCCGTAATGTGCGCAAGAGCGCATACGGGTAAAAAGAAAATAATGTTCTTCAGAGGCTATTACCACGGCGATTTCCAGTGGGCGCAGAAGGCAGACTATCCCGGCATTACACCCGAGGATGTTGCAAATAACATTATTGTTCCCTGGTTTGACCTTGACGCTATGCAGGAAGCTTACGACGCCTGCGGCGGCGACGTTGCAGGACTTATTGCACAGCCCTATGACCACGGTAACTTCTATGATAATACCTGCGCTACCAAAGAGCAGTGGGCGGCTGTAAGAAAATTCTGTGACGACCACGGTATGGTGCTTATTATTGACGACGTAAGAACAGGCATCCGTCTTGATATTCAGGGTTCGGACCATTATTACGGCTTTAAGGCAGACCTTATCTGCTTCTGTAAAGCGCTTGCAAACGGCTATAATATGTCAGCCGTATGCGGTCAGGAGCATATGAAGGCTACCGCTTCATCAGTAGTTTATACAGGTTCTTACTGGCTCAGCGCAGAGCCGTTTGCCGCATGCCTTGCATGTATCCCGAAGATGAAAAAGCTTGATATACCCACTATGTTCCGTGAAAAGGGAATTAAGCTTACCGAAGGACTTAAGGCAGCAGGTAAAGAGCACGGCTTTGACCTTGTAGTATCGGGCGAGCCCGCTCTGTTCTACTTAAGAATTGCCAATGACGACAGCCTTATGCTCCATCAGGAGTGGGTTGCCGAATGTGTAAGCAGAGGCTTGTTCCTTGCTTCTCACCATAACCACTTTATCAATGCCTCGCTCAGCGATGAGGATATCGCCCTTTCAATTGATATTGCAGAGGACGCTTTCGGAGTAGTTGCGTCAAGGCATCAGGATATAGGTCTTAAATAATTCGTTTTAACGAAAGGAGTAATATTTATGCCGGCAGATTACAAACCATTTGACAAGGCTGAGTGGCTGCGCCTTGAAAAAAAGGCAGACGAGCTCAGACGTCTCACCCTTAAAACCGCTAACTGGGGCGGTTCGGGCCACCTCGGCGGTGCAATGTCCTGTATGGACGCGATGACAATTCTTTATCACCGCTTTATGAAGCTTGACCCCAAGGATTCAAAAATGCCAGACAGAGACCGTTTCATTCTTTCAAAAGGACACGCAGCGGTTGGCTATGCGCCCGTTCTTGTTGACTTTGGCTATATGCCCGAAGAGGAGCTGCATATCTTCAACCTTGCCGGTGCAAAAATCGGTATGCACCTTGACGCTAACAAGGTAAACGGCTGCGAATTTTCAACAGGTTCTCTCGGCCACGGTATGTCGCTTGCAGTAGGCTTTGCTCTTGCAGGCAGAGTAAACGGTATTGACTATATGAACTATATCATTACCGGTGACGGCGAACTTAACGAAGGCTCCAACTGGGAGGCTGCAATGAGCGCAGCTCAGTATAAGCTTTCAAACTATGTTGTTATGGTTGATAACAATAAGTGTATGATTGACGGCAGAGTAGCCGACGAAATGAATATTGAGCCCGTTGACAAAAAGTTTGAGGCTTTCGGCTTTAACGTATACCGTGTTGACGGCCATAATTTCAAGGAGCTCAACGGCGCTATTGAAGCTGCTATCGAAAACCATAAAAACGGCGGGGATAAGCCCACTGCAATTATTATGGATACCTTCAAGGGCGCAGGCGTTGACTTTATGCAGGATAATTATCTCTGGCATTACGGCTCACTTGATGAGCAAAAGCTTGCAGACGCTACGGCATCCCTTGAAAGATACTATCAGCAGCGTGTTGAACGCGTAGAAAAGGAGGCATAATCATGG
>JAFYGD010000231.1 GCA_017543415.1 Eubacterium sp.
GAAATACTCGGTATTGCGGGCATTTCGGGCTCCGGCCAGAAGGAGCTTCTTGAAAGCATTGCAGGCCTTCAGAAATGCGAAAAGGGCTCAAGCATCCTTTATACCGACTCTGACGACGTTGAGCAGCAGCTTGTAGGCAGGTCGCCCAGGGAAATCAGAAAGCTCGGCGTTGCAATGAGCTTTGTTCCCGAAGACAGACTCGGTATGGGCCTTGTAGGAAACATGGACATAACGGACAATATGATGCTGCGCTCCTATAAGAGCGGTAAAAGCGAATTTCTTGACAGGAAAAAGCCCAAAAAGCTTGCGGAAGAAATTATTGAAGAGCTTGAGGTGGTAACTCCCGGTACAAACACCCCCGTAAGACGCCTTTCCGGCGGTAACGTACAAAAGGTGCTTGTAGGCCGTGAAATTGCCCTTGAGCCGAGGCTTTTAATGGTAGCTTATCCCGTGCGCGGACTTGATATCAACTCCTCGTACACAATATACAACCTTCTTAACGAGCAGAAGGAAAAAGGCGTTTCAATCATATTCGTAGGCGAGGACCTTGACGTACTCATTGAGCTTTGCGACAGAATTATGGTTATCAACTCCGGCCACGTTACCGGTATAGTTGAAGGCAAAGGCGCAAAGAAAGAAGAGCTCGGACTTATGATGACAAAGAGCGTTGACAGGGAGGTGGCAGATAATGAGCAGTAAAGCACCCGCAAAAAAGCGTGAACCGCTGTTTCACGTTGTTAAAAGAGAGGCTATGCCCACCCTTAACGCCACGCTTGTAAGGCTCGGCTCAATTGTTGCCGCGCTGATTGTCTGCGCTATAGTAACAATGGCGTTAACGGGCATTAACCCGATTAAGGTTTACGCAACAATGATTGACGGCGCTTTCGGCAGTTTAAGAAGAGTATGGAACCTGCTGCAGAGCCTTGCAATGCTTCTGTGCGTTTCGCTTGCCGTAACTCCCGCGTTTAAAATGCGCTTCTGGAATATCGGCGCCGAAGGTCAGGTGCTTGTAGGCGGACTTGCTTCCGCGGCATGTATGATTTTAATGGGCAACAAGGTTCCCAACGCCGTTCTTATTATCACAATGATAATTGCAAGTATAGCCGCAGGCGCAATCTGGGCGGTAATCCCCGCCGTGTTCAAGGCTACCCTTGACACCAACGAAACGCTGTTCACCCTTATGATGAACTACGTAGGAATTCAGCTTGTTGCATATTTTGCAAGAGTATGGGAAAGCCCGAAGGGTTCGGGTACAATCGGCGTTATCAACGCAGGCACCCAGGCAGGCTGGTTCCCCGACGTTTTCGGCCAGAAGTATTTTCTTAACGTTGTAATCGTTCTGGCTCTTACAATATTTATGTACGTTTACCTTAAGTACAGTAAACACGGTTATGAGATTGCCGTAGTCGGTGAATCGCAGAACACCGCAAGGTACATAGGCATTAACGTTAAAAAGGTTATCCTTCGTACAATGGTATTATCCGGAGCTGTCTGCGGTATTGCAGGACTTCTTCTTGTAAGCGGAACAAGCCACACCATTACAACGGAAACCGCAGGCGGCAGAGGCTTTACCGCAATTATGGTAAGCTGGCTTGCCAAATTCAACCCGATAGTAATGATTCTTACCGCGCTTTTGCTTTCCTTCCTTGAGGCGGGCGCACAGCAGATTGCAACCGAATTCGGACTTAACAAATCCTTCTCCGATATTTTAACGGGTATAATTCTTTTCTTCATTATAGGAAGCGAATTCTTCGTTAATTATCAGATAAAGTTTAATAAAGCGAACAAGGAGGTAAAGTAAAATGGCAGTATTAAGCACAATTATTTCTTTATTTCCTCGTGCGGTAATGCAGGGCATTCCTATTCTTTACGGTGCCACGGGCGAAATTATGACCGAAAAATCGGGCAACCTTAACCTCGGTATTCCCGGAATTATGTATATCGGCGGTATCAGCGGCGTAATAGGCGCGTTCCTTTACGAAAACGCTGCAGGCACGGGAAACCCGCTCAACGGTTTTCTTGCAATATTTATTCCGCTTATCTGCACAATTATAGGTTCTCTTATTGCAGGACTTATTTACTGCTTCCTTACGGTAACGCTGCGCGCTAACCAGAACGTAACGGGTCTTGCGCTGACCACCTTCGGCGTAGGCTTCGGAAACTTCTTCGGCGCATCGCTCATCAAGCTTGTTGACAGCGACGTTCCTTCGGTTGCACTTTCAAGAACAAGCGCGTTCTTTGCAACAAAGCTTCCGTTTGCGGGCTCGCTCGGAGTTGTGGGAAAGCTTTTCTTCTCCTACGGTTTCCTTGCTTACGCGGCGATTATTATTGCAATTATCTGCGCGTTCTTCCTTAACAAAACAAGGGGCGGCCTTCACCTTCGCGCAGTCGGCGAAAACCCCGCAACCGCAGACGCTGCAGGTATCAGCGTAACAAAATCCAAGTACCTTGCAACCTGCATAGGCTCGGTTATAGCAGGCCTCGGCGGTCTTTACTACGTAATGGACTACGCCAACGGCGTTTGGTCAAACGAAGGCTTCGGCGACAGAGGCTGGCTTGCAATAGCGCTCGTTATATTCGCTATATGGCGTCCGAACCTCGGTATTTTTGCCTCAATCATTTTCGGCGGACTTTACATTGTTTATCTCTTCGTTCCCGGACTTACGCTCAAGGCGCAGGAGCTTTTCAAAATGCTCCCCTACATCGTAACGATTATCGTTCTTGTTGCGGTAAGTATCAGAAAGAAGAAGGAAAACCAGCCGCCCGAGGCGCTTGGGCTTTCATATTTCAGGGAAGAAAGATAGTTATTTAAATGCGGAATTCGGAATTAGGGATTAGGATAATATGGAACAACTTAACAAAGACATAAACGAGGTGCTCGTTTCGGCTGAACAGCTTGAAGAGATTAACAAACGCCTCGGCGAACAGATTACAAAGGATTTTGAAGGCAAAAACCTTCTTGTTGTAGGTATACTTAAAGGCTCGGTTTACTTTATGACCGACCTTACAAGATACATTGACCTTCCGCTTAAGCTTGACTTCCTTGCGGTTTCAAGCTACGGCAGCGGAACGCGTTCCTCAGGTGCGGTTAAAATCATTAAGGATATTGATATTGACCTTCAGGGCTACGACCTTCTTTTAATTGAGGATATCCTTGATTCGGGCAGAACCCTTGACTACGTAAGCCGTATGCTTGCAACAAGGGGCGCAAATTCAATTTCAATCTGCACCCTTCTTGACAAACCCGAAAGGCGCGTTGTTGACCTTACGCCCGACTACGTAGGCTGTTCGGTACCCGATGAATTCGTTGTGGGCTACGGACTTGACTACGACCAGAAGTACCGCAACCTGCCCTACATCGGCTCACTGAAAAGGGAAATCTATGAGTAAAAAACGGCTTCCCTCGGAGCTTTGCTGGGTGCTCGGTATGATAATAATGCCCTTTGCCATTTCAATAATGACAAAAGCAAACCTGGGGCTTTCAATGATAGCCGCGCCTACGTTTATAATCAGCGAAAAGGTTCCCTTTTTAACCTACGGTCAAACTGAATATATTTTTCAGGCGCTTGTTCTTGCTTTAATGTGCGTTACGGTTAAAAAGTTCAAACCGACTTACCTTACGTCCTTCCTTTCGGCAATTGTTTACGGCTCTGTACTTGACCTTTTTATATGGCTACTGCGCCCCGTTACAATTGAGGCAATGTGGCTTAGGATTATTGTTTTTGTCCTCGGTATGGTCTTAACCTCCGTAGGCGTTGCGCTTTTTATGAACACCTACCTTGCACCGTGCGCATACGATTACTTTGTAAGAACGGTTGTTAAAGAAAAGCAGCTTGACTTAAGAAAAGTCAAGCTCGGCTTTGACTTTGCCTTTCTTATAATCGGAACCGCGCTTACGCTGCTGCTGTTTCATAAGTTTATCGGCGTTACGGCAGGAACGCTTGTAATAGCGGTTTGCAACGGCAATATTATAGCCTTTGTACACAAACGAATTAACAAAAGCTTTGAGGTTTACAACGCATTCCCAAGGCTTGCAAAACACTTTTAAAAAGCAGCTCTTTAAGAGTTGCTTTTTTTATTACTATACATTTTTAAACTTATGTGATATAATCGCATTAGGTGGTAAAAATGAAAAGAAGGGCTATGTGTTTTATTTTTTCGCTGCTGCTTTTGCTGACGGCTTTTCCGTTTGCCGCTTCCGCGGCGGAAAGCTACGGCATTGTTATTGATGGCGTTGAGGTTACAAGTGATAACGCCTCAGATATTCTCGGCGACGGTACGGTAAGCTTTTCCCCCGAAAAAAGCACTCTTAACCTTAAAGGCGCAAACCTTAAGGGCGCGGAGTTTGAGGACTATATAGCAGCAATTTCAATTAACCGTACCGAAGAAACCGTTATCAATGTTGAAAGCGAAAGCAAAATTCACATTAATCCGGGTAAAGACCTTGATACAGCGGGCGTTTTTTCGGTTAACAGCGTTCGCTTTACGGGCGAAAGGCTTGAGATAGTAATTTATCCCTGTGCCGTTGCAATAGGCGTTTATTCCGATAAGGGCGGAGTTGTTTTTGACAACAACATCATTTACATTGACGCCGCCAATGCAACCGAAACGGGCATAGGCGTTTACGGCAATACAAGAGTACGCTTTGAAAACGCCAATGTAAGAATTTACGGAACAATGGAGGCCTGTGTCTGCCCCGGTGCAACGGAATACGCGGGCGGAGCTTACTTTATGGGCGAGGTTGAGGCTGACGCAGAGCACGGCGCTTATAAGTATCTTGTATACATCCCGCCGCAGCCCGAAGATGATGATAATCCGCCCGGGGATAAGGATGACCTTCCTCCGGCTGAGGAAGAGGAAAAGGATATTATTGACACCGATACGGACTGGAAGGACGTAAAGGGCTCCCGCTTTTTACCGCTTATGCTCAGGGCAAAAGCCAAAAAGCGGACAATAACACTTACCTGGAAAAAGGTAAAGGGCGCGGACGGCTACATCATTTACGGCGCGCGTTGCGGCAGTAAAATGAAAAGGCTTAAAACAATTAAAAGCGCAGGCACTCTGAAGCGCAGCTTTAAAAAGCTTAAAAAAGGAAAGTATTATAAATACATTGTTGTTGCGTATAAAAACACTGACAGCACAAGAAAGGTAATTGCAAAATCCAAATCCGTTCACTGTAAAACCGCAGGCGGAAAAAGGGGCAACCCCACGGGCATTAAGCTGAAAACCACGGCGCTGACTGTAAAAAAAGGCAAATCAAAAACCCTGCGCCCCGTTTTACTTTCAAATAAAAAGGTTGCAATTCATATTGCCGCTTTCCGCTATGAAAGCTCAAAGCCCTCCGTTGCCGCCGTTAACAAAAACGGAAAAATAACGGCAAAGAAAAAGGGCACGGCATATATTTATGTAATAACCCAGAACGGGCTATATAAAAAGGTAAAAATAACCGTTAATTAAAGGAGAGGTTTTATGGAAAATGTACTTCCTGTTCAAGAGGACAAAAAGCATGTAAAGCCAAGTGAATTTGTGCTGTACCTCGTTGCCGTATTCTTTTACACGAATATGACCGGTATGGTAGGCAACTTCAGAAACGCTTACATTGTAAACGTTCTCAGGCTGTCAGACTCCCAGGCATCGCTTTACAACACCCTGCTCAGCATTATCCCCTTCTTCCTGAATTTCTTTATCGCAATGTATATTGACGGAAGAAAGGTCGGAAAAAGGGGCAAGTTCAAGCCGCTCGGCATTTATGCGGCTATCCCCACAGGCGTCCTGCTCGTTCTGAGCTTCTTTACCCCCAAGTTTTTAAGCGGAACGCTCGTTATGATTTATATTGTAACCATCGGCGTTGCGTGGGCGATTACAACCCATTTCGGCAACTCCGTCAATATGGTTGCCATTGTTATGACGCCTAATATGAAGGAGCGCGATACGGTAATTTCCTTCAGGAGCATTTCCTCCGCGGTAGGTAATTCAGCCCCGCTTGTAATCCTTCTTGTAATAGGTTTAATCTGGAAGGATAACGAGGGACTTCAGTACATAATCGGCGCAGGTCTCTGCGGCGTTGTAGGCGTTATTACAATGCTTCTCGGCATGTCCGCGGTTAAGGAGCGCGTTGTTTACACTGCGGAAAAGAAAAACCCGCTGCTCGGCTTTAAGGATATTCTTACCAATAAATACGCCTGGGCAATTATTGCTTCCGACTTTTTAAAGAGCTTCAGGGGTATTGCAACCTATCTCGGTCCGTTCCTTGCGGCTGCGCTGCTCGGTTCAACCTCAAAGTTTTTACTTTTCGGTCTGCCCACGGGTATCGGTCCGGCGGTAGGTATGCTTGTCATCAACTTCCTGCTTAAAAAGTTCAACTCAAAGGTGCTTTATATTGCAAGCGGTATTTACTCCGTAATTATTAACGTTGTTGCTTTCGGAATCGGTTACACCTATTTCAAGAGCGGAAACAAGGCGCTACAGATTGTATTTATTATTGCGCTGTTCTTAATCGGACTTCAGTTCGGCGCTTCAAACCTTCTTCCCACAATGTTCCAGGCAGACGTTCTTGAGGATATGGAGCTTAAAACAGGCAAACGCCTTGACGCAACGCTTCCTACCGTTATAGGCATAGGTACAATGATTAGCGGTACAATAGCAAGCGCGCTTGCGCCGAGAATTCTTTACGGCGAGCATTCAATAATCCATTATATTCAGCCCACGGATTTAATTCCGAACCCCGAGCAAAGCCTGAACACAAAGATTGCAATGCTGTTCTTCTACACGGTATTCCACGGAATTATGATGTTCCTTGCAGGCGTTCCCTTCTTCTTCTACAAGCTTACGGGCAAAACGAAAGAGGAAATGCACGAAGCAGTACTTAAACAGCGTGAGCAAATTGAAAACAGTTAAAAGTAAAAACCTCTGTGAGAAGTAATCTCACAGAGGCTTTTTTATTCATTAAAGACCTAACCCTTTAAGCTTAATTACGATATACATAAACGCAGTCCATATTGACTGGAATACAACTATACCCATAACGCCGAGCTGCGAATACGCCTGAACAAACGAAAGCAGAGCGACGGCGGCAAAGCCGAACATACAGCCGAAGGCGGTAAGGAAGGAGATAAGCCCCCTTGAGCCTACAATAATTTCCGCCCCGCGCATTGCACCGATTAAGCCGAGCGCCGTTCCGCCGTGCACAACGTAGGCGGGGGATTTTTCAACCTCAAGGTTTGAATACTTGTCAAACGCCCTTGCGGCTGAATAATTCATTACTCTTATAAAGCCTGCGGGAAGGTCAAACAGCTCTGCAAGGCTTTCCTCCGTAATATACGGGTCCGCGCTTTTTACTATTACCGCAATATCGCTTTTTTCAAGCTTTTTAAGCTCGCGCATAAGCGTTCTGTCCGCAGAATAGCTGACGATGAACATTGCAACAATATCGCCGTCTATGGCAAGATAAAGCGCCTTTCTGCCTTTGTATGTGTACTTATCCTCAAACGCCTGTTTCGGAACTCTTACGCCGTGGGTGCGCAGCAGCTCCCTTGTTCCCACAAGCACCTTGCGGTCGTATATCCACGCGCTCGCGCCGAGCTTTTCTTCGTAAATCACTCCGTCAACGGGCGGCAGAATTGACTGCTGACCGATAATTACTTCGTCAAACACGTTCCTCAGCGGACTCTTGGTCTGAACAATTACCGCCGCGGCGTTGATTATTGCGTCGTCAACCTTTGCCTTGTTAAAGGTTTTTATTCCGTGAAGGCCGCAGCTCTCCTTGCCGAACAAATCCGCAGCCTCCATAACAACCGCGTTTGCGTTGCTCGCCATAACCGCGCCCTCAACACCGCATACCCTTGAGCCGTAATCGCCGAGCTGGGCGGAAATATCGCAAAACTGACCGTTGGTCAGAAGAAGCGCCGAGGAGGGCATTGAAATTGCAAGCGCGCAAAGCGCAACGTTAAACGCGGTATTGAAGTTATCAATAAGACCTACCGCAATAAACAGCATAACGCTGAGCAACGCGCCCGCAATAAATACTCTTGTTGCTATCCTGTCCGCAGGCTCGTTTTTGCACGAGATTTCAAGGAAGTTGGTCGGGAAGTCCGTCTTTACGCTCATTTTGAGCCTCGGCTCCTCTTCAAGCATTCCGCGGCTTATTATCTCCGCGTCAACCGCGTTTGTGATATTTTCCACCGTGTATTTGTCTCCGGGGGAAACAATAAAGTTAAAGTTGTCAACAATGCGGGACATCATTTTAAGCTTGCCTATCTGGGACATACAAAGCGAAAACGCTCCTGCACCTGCAAGCAGTACGCCGTTATCAATCCAAAGGCTGCTGCTTACGGCAAGCGCAACGGTATGAACAAAAATCGCAAGCGCCCCAAGACTTACGGGCAAGTCAAAATTAACTCCGTTTTTAAAGTTAAAGCCGTGAATTATTACGTTAAAGTTGGTAATTATTACCGCCATATACATAACGAGCGCAGTAACAAAATACGCCGTGTGGGAGGAGAGCGCAACGGGTATTGCGGTGCTGTCCTTGGCAACGGTAAAGGCAA
>JAFYGD010000232.1 GCA_017543415.1 Eubacterium sp.
GACAACAGTTTCATTATTGTCAACACGCTTTACAGTTATTGTGGCATTATCAGTAGTAATGTTAATTTTATAATTCTTCAGCCAATGCGCGTAAAGAGTTGTATCGTCTTTAGGAGCATAAGCACCTCCGTTTGCGCCTACCAAATCTCCATCGCTTGCTTCGGTATACCAGTTATCAAAGGTGTAATCTGTACGGCTTGCGGTAGGAAGAGTTACGGTATTGCCGATTGTTGTTGATGATGTGGCTGAGCCTGCTGAACCGCCGTTGCCGTCAAAGCTTACGGTTACGTTATCGTCCACATACTTAACAGTTTTGTTGTAATAGGCTATAAGCGTTCTTGCAAGGTTCTTTGATTCGGTTGTGGATTTTGAACTTGCAATAATAGCACCCGCGTACTGCAAAACGCTCATTGATATGTACGCGTCAGCATAATCAATCCTGAACACCTTGTCAAAATCAAGGGGAGTTAATCCGTCAACGTCAATATAGTAAACGCCTTTCTTGTTATCATAACCCTTGGATACAGTAACGCCCTGCGGAAGATTACTTGCCATTGGAGAAGCTTCAAGCTCCTCCTGCGTTGCGGTTGATGTATCAAGATAAAAACGCAGCCTTGCGGTAGATGTACAGAAATAGGAAAAGCTTTTAAATTTAACCCTTGTGCCTTTTTGGTTTTTCCTTCCTGTTGTATCGGTATAATCCGTATTAGGAATATCAAGAGCTGTAAAATATGAATTTGTAATAGGAACCGTTCCTTCATTTTCGTTCATATATTCGGTAAACTGCTGCTGTGCTGCATAAGCATAAGCTATAACAGACCTGCAGATTTCCCTTAATCTTTTACCCTTTTCAATATCCTTGAGCTGTGCATCGGTTTTATCAACGTATCTGTAGCAATAGTCCTTAGCGGATGCTGTAAAAGTATCAACATTCTGTCCGTTAGCGCTTTTAACGGTAATTGTTACGGGCTCGGCAATCTGCGCCGCTGCCTGAGGCACGCTGAACGTAACGGTATCGCCGGCACTTGTAAGGTCAATTGTTTCCGTTTTAGTTGTAATCTGCTCACCGGTTGCATCAAGATAAGAATATTCAAGCGTTTCGCCGCCGGCAGCTTTGTAAGCTTTGGCGTCAATTTCATAATTTGTAACTATGTTTTCACCTATTGTCAGGCTGTACTTGTTATTGTAGCTATCGGCTGCAAAGGAAGTAATTCCAAAGCCCGAGCCGATACAGGCAGCAAGAACAACAGCAATGAAAACTGTTAATATTTTATTAAATCTTTTCATAAGTATCACTCCAAATAGTGTTACACATCAATACTATTCCATTATATAGTTATAATATAATATTTATGTACTTTTGTCTATATGTAAAAATAAACAAAAACCGCTTTGTTCAAAAAGCGATTTTTGTACATTATATACTTTTTGTTGGATTTATTTAACCCTTTTATTGTGAACGAGGGCGATTATTGCACAGATTGCAATGAAAAGCGAAATTCCGAAAACAAGAATAACCGCCATTAACGCGTAGGCGCCAACCAGATTAAACGGCTTCCCTTTCATAAAGGTATCCCAAAGGAAATCGGTTTTATAAAACGGATAGGGATAGTATTCCGGGTCAGTAAACGGCCCCCTTATAATTGAGAAAAGCGAATACAAAAGCGGGTAAATTCCCGAAAGGAAAACTGCTTTTTTGCCTACCCTTTCGTTAGTAAACGGGAAAAACAGAAGAGCAATTACAACAGCAGGCATAAACATATGGAAATAGCATTGCATAATTGTTATAAAGCTCTGATACGGTGAATTAAATGTGAGCGGCGGCGAAAGCTTAAAGATAAAGCCCGAATTGTAAACAAGCCCCGCAACAATAATATACAGCGTTACAACCGCCTTAACGCCAGGGTTAAAAGCGATTTTCTGCGCCTTTTTACTGCCGAAAATTGCAAGCGATGTAACAATAAAATAAAGGTACGCCATAATGTTTGACTGAACGGTAAAATATGTAAAGAAATTCCACCTTCCGTAGTCAATCGGCGAATGCTCAGGGTCATATTCAAAAACGTAATTTACAACCCTGTAAACAATGATTGCAAAGCCTATAAGAGCAACTGCCATAAGAAACGCGGCAAGCTTTTTGTTTTTTGCTATCGGGTTTAACTGTTTTTCCATATTCTCACCTCAGTAATATGATATATCAACATAATTACTTTGTCAAACAATTGTAATTGAAAATAAAGTAAAGATATATTATAATGACATTGAGGTGATATTTATGGATACAAAAATCATAAATACTTCCATGGGTGAAATCAAAGGCAGAGAATATGAGGACCGCCTTGAATTTCGTGGAATAAAATTTGCAAACGCAAAACGCTGGGAATATCCCGAGCCCGTTGACAAATGGGAGGGTACCTACGACGCTACGGAATACGGCGCTTGCTGTTTTCAGGAAAGAGCCTACACCGTTGACGCTGAAACTAACCCGTGGTACGCAAAGGAATTCCGCAGCAACCTTAAATTTACATACAGCGAGGATTGCTTATTTCTTAACATCGTTGCGCCGAAAAACGCTGAAAAATGCCCCGTTCTTGTTTACATTTACGGTGGTTCATTTACGGGCGGAAGCTCTGACGAAGGTCATTTAAGCGGCGTTTCCTTTGCCCAGAACGGCATAATCTGGGTTGCAATGAATTACCGCATTAACTGCTTCGGTTTCCCGAACCACCCCGATTTAAGGGATGAAAAAGGACGCTGCGGCAACTTCGGTTTATACGACCAGGTATGCGCGCTTGAATGGATTAAGCGCCACATTGCAGAATTCGGAGGCGACCCCGATAACATCACTCTTTCGGGCGAAAGCGCGGGCGCAATGAGCGTTGACCTTATTATGAGCAGCGAACCTGTTAAGGCGCTTGGATTAAAGGGCGCCGTTCTTATGAGCGGAGCAGGTATTCAGCGCGCCGTTTCAAAACCGAAGGCTCCGGAAAAAGGCGTTAAATACTGGGAAAAGGTTATGGAAAACGCGGGCGTTAAGTCTATGGCGGAGCTTAAGGAGCTTCCCCATGAGGAATTATACAACGCGTGGAAAAAGACTTACGACAGTTTCGGCTTTGCTATGCCTCAGGTGCTTCCCAACTGTGACGGCGTTCTTATTACAAAGGACAACTTTAAAATGAGCACCGTTCCTACCGAATATCCCCAGGTTTATTCCGTTACAATGAACGATATGTTCACCATTGCGCTGCTTAAGGTTAACCAGATGTGCGCTAAAAAAGGTATGAGAAACGGCAACAGGGTTTATATGGCTAACTTTGCGCGTTCCCTCCCGGGTGACGACGTAGGCGCATGGCACGCTGCCGATTTGCTTTACGTTTTCAAAACGCAGGAGCAGAACTGGAGACCGTGGGAGGAAATTGACCGCAAGATTGCTGACCAGATGAACAAATCGCTTAGTGCGTGTGTTAAAAATCATGACCCCAACTGCGATGAAATTCCCACCTGGGAGCCCGGCTACAAGAGTGCAATGCGTTTTTGCGAAAACACGCAGATGATGCCCTGGGATAAAAAACAGATGTTTGATAACACAATTCACCACGAGGGACCAATCTAAATGAAATTTAAACACAGCTTTAAACCCGTTAAGGCGGGCAATAACTCATACAGATATATCAGCGGTAGCATTACCGCTGATATTGACATTATAAACGAAAACTGCATTAAGGTTAAAATTGGAAAAGCCGAGAGCTCACCGCCCGAAACCGAATGTAAAAACGGGTTTTCCGTTGGTAATACCGAGGTCAAGGTTGAAACCGAAAACCTGCTTTTAAGCTATTACAAAAACGGCAAGCGGCTTTTTGCGGACCGCTCTCCCCTTGCCTACAACCTTGAAAACGAATTCGGAACGGGCGTTTTTCACTATGTAACGCGTGAAAAGGACGAAAAAATATACGGTTTGGGTGACAAGAGCGGTTATCTTAACAAAAACGGACGCTCCTTTACCGTTGAAACCACTGACAGTATGGGCTACGATGCCGAAAACAGCGACCCGCTTTACAAGCACGTTCCATTTTACATCTGTGAAAATTCCGTTGGCAGTTACGGTATTTACTACAATACGTCAAGCACAGCTTACTTTGATTTCGGCAGAGAGCATGACAATTACTTCGGGCGTTATAAGTATTTCAGATGCGGTGACGAAACGCTTGAATACTACGTATTTTTCGGCACGAAGCTTGAAATATTACAGCAGTTTTCACGCCTAATGGGCAAGCAGGCTTTGCCCCCGAAATGGAGCTTTGACTACTGCGCAAGCACTATGGCTTACACGGACGCGCCGAATTCGTATGAGCTTATGCTCGGCTTTATTGAAAAGCTGAAGGAATACGATTTATCCTGCAGGGGCTTTTACCTTTCTTCGGGCTATACCTCCATAGGAAACCAGCGCTGCGTTTTCAACTGGAACTATGAAAAATTCCCCGACCCTGCCGAATTTATAAGAGTATTCAGGGAAAACGGAATTGAAATTATACCGAACATTAAGCCTTCCTTCCTTGTAACGCACCCGATGTATAAGGAGCTTGCGGAAAAGGGCTTATTTGTAAAGCAGCCCGACGGCGAGCCGTTTGTAACACAGCTTTGGGATAACCTTGGCAGCTACCTTGATTTTACAAATCCTGAGGCTGTTGATTTCTGGCAGTCGCAGGTTGAGGAAAAGCTGCTTGATTTCGGTATTCGCGCAACGTGGAACGACAACAACGAGTTTGATATTAAAGACCCCGACGCCGTTGCATACAGCGGTGAAAAGGCGTGCAGAATACGCCCGAAGCTTACCGAACTTATGGTTAAGGCTTCTTTTGAAGCGCAGACAAAAAAGTACCCGGATATCAGACCCTTCCTTTCAACGCGGAGCGGCTCCGCAAGCGTAAGACAATACGCGCAGACCTGGAGCGGCGACAATTACACCTCCTTTAAGAATTTGAAATTCTGCCATTTTATAGGGCTTACAATGAGCCTTTCCGGCTTTTATTTCTACGGCCACGATTTAGGCGGCTTTTCGGGTGAAATGCCAAACGCGGAATTACTGCTCAGATGGCTTCAGCACGGAGTTTTTGAGCCGAGATTTACTATTCATTCCTGGAACGACGACGGCTCGGCGACAATGCCGTGGAGCCACCCCGAAGTTATGGGAACAGTAAGGGCAATCTTTGCACAGAGAGCAAGGCTTATCCCCTACCTTTACAGCTCCGCTTACAACAGCGTTGAAAACGAAATACCTATGAACGCGCCGCTTTTCCTTTACTACAACGATAAGGAAATTGACGAAAACGGAAATTCGTTTATGGTTGGACGCGACATTCTTGCCGCCTGCGTTTTTGACGAGGGTGAAAGCAAAGCGGAGGTATTTCTTCCGAAAGCAGACGACTGGTACCTTAAAGATAAATTTTTTAAGGGCGGACGTAAAATTACGCTTGATATTCCTGCTGAAGGCGAAGCGGTTTACCTTACAAGAGCGGGAAGCGTTATTCCCGAAAACGCTGCCGATTACGGCTTTAAAATGGGTGAAAGCATAGTACTTAACGTATATGCAAAGGAAAGCGGAAGCTTTACGGGCGAGCTTTTCTTTGACGACGGCGAAAGCATTGAATACCTTAATAACAATTGCACAAAGCTTCATTTTAACGTTGAGTGTAATGAAAACGAGGTTGTTATTCACTGTGAGAACACCGGTAATAATTCGCTTGAATACGATATAAAGCTAATTGATTTTAAAAAACGTACAAAAATTATTAAATAACTAATGATTTTTTTATATAAATATGCTATAATCGTATTTAGGTTAGCAAAGCAATAAGCTTTTGCTAAATATTTGTAAGGAGTAAAGTATAATGGGTGAAAAACAAGGAAAGGTAAAGGCTCTCTTTACCGACATTAAAACCCACTGGAAAAAGCCTGCGCCCGGTAAGTATGTTCCGTACCGCGAATATCTGGACATACTGATTGGCTCCGGCTCTAACTACGCGGGTTCAAAGATTCTTGAATACATCGCCTTCGGTGCAGGCTGCTACCTGATGATGTATCATTATAAGCTCCCGTACATTACCTATTCGGTAATCGGACTTATAAATATGCCCCTCGGTTATTTATGGGCAATCCTATGGTGGATTGTTTCGGATAACCTCGGTTTCCTGCCGAAAAAGACGGAGAAAAAGCTATACGGAGTTTACATAGGCGCCGCGCTTCTGGGACTGTTCATGATTTTCTTCAATTTTGAACCGTTACTCAACCCCGCCAACCCGATAGTAGCAACTCTTAATTCGTTCAGGGGTATATCCGCGGCTTCCTCAATAAAGATACTCGGTACCTTTATGCTTAACAGCGGCTGGAAGGGAGCGCGTAACATCTTCTGGCGTAAAAAGCTTATTCCGAAATTCGGACGTTACAAGTATTCGCTTTACTGCGATTACCTGCCGATGAACATTATGGTAATAGCTATCGGCTGGCTTCCGTTTTATAACATTCAGGACGAGGTAACGCGTGTTTGGGTTGCAAACCTTCTGTTTGCAATTTACTGTGTATTCGGCTTCGGCAACAACCTTGAAATGTGCTGCCAGAATATCTCCCCGAACGTACGTGAAAGAATTTTTGTAAGAGCATATCCTATCAAGCTTTCACACCTTGCATGGTCTATTATTGCTCTTATTGTTCCGGTTCTTATCGGTAAAACAAAGGATAACTGGGCTGATATTGCAGTATTCAAATGGATTATTCCCGGTATCTTCTTTGTATTTTCAACGCTGACTGTTGTTCTTGCGGGAAGGATTAAGGAAAGAATACCGCAGCCGCCGCTTGAAAAGAAGGTTAATATTAAAATCTGGGACGGTATGTTCGGCGTAATGCGTAACAAGTACAAATGGACCCTTACTGTTGTAGGACTGCTTGATTCGCTCGGTAACGGTATGCTTGCGTTTACAACCATCCTTTACCTTTACACCTTCAGGCTTTCGGGACTTGCGTACAGCTTGATTGTTGCTCTCGTTTCCTTTGCGGGAACGCCTCCCGATTTCTTTACGCCTTACTTTATCAAGAGATTTACATACAAGCAGATAATGATTTTCCACCAGTATTCGCGTGCTATCGGCTTTACCGTAATCGTTTTGTGCTATCTGTTCCTCGGACAGAACCTTAAGCTTTGCGGTATTATTTCCGTTGTTATGCTTATTCTTATGGAAATGTGCAAAACGGTACCCGTTTCAGTCGGCCACGATATGGATATACGTATTTCGGACTATCAGATGTATCTGTCAGGCGAAAGGCTTGAAAACTTCTCCGGCGTATTCGGCTGGTTTACGGGACCGATTACTACCTTTGTAGGTCTTATTATCCCGCTGCTTATGCTCAGGGGCGGATTCAACTCAAACTTTGACGTTCTGTTCATTGACGAATCAAGAAGAAACATAATAGTTGTACCGATTATTATGGACGTTATAGGCTATGTTCTTATGTCCATCCCCTACTTCTTCTGGGATTACGACGACGATAAGCAGAACAAGGTTATGGAGGTTCTGCGCCGCCGTGAAGAGGTTACAAGAAAGCAGATGGAACAGGGCGACGATAGCACCCCCGAGGAAAACGCCGCTGCTGCTTTAAATGATGAAACAGTGGCTGAAACTGAAACTGCGGAGGTGATGTCATGAAATTAGGTAAGAAAAAGAATGCTCCCGAAGCCGTTGAGGAAAAGGAAGAGGATTTCCTTGCTCAGGAAGCAAAGGAAATGGAGGAGCAGGCTCCCGAATACACGCTTGACATCCCCGACGATGAAATCTGGACTTATCAGATTGAAGGACTTCAGGCTCCGAAAATCGGCGTTTCCTATGATAACGCAAAGGGTAAGAAAATTGCGGTTGTATTAATTCTTGTTGTTGCAATTTCGCTCAGTATTTTCTTCTCAATCCTTGCGTTAAGGAACACGGAATATAAATTCACAGAGATTGAAGGCGGCTATGAGCTGACTTCATATACCAACCCCGGCAGCGTAAGAGAGGTTAAGCTTGATTACGTTGACGGTGATACAAACAAGCCGATTGTTGCGCTCCACGATTACGCTTTCAACTGCGACGGCGCTATTGAAAGAGTTTACATCGGCAAGGACGTTAAGGAATTTAACGGAAAGTCAATATATTCCTGCTGGAATATTCAGTACGTTGAGGTTGACGATGAAAACCCGTATTACTGCGATGTTGACGGAATTGTTTTCAGCAAGGATATGACAAAGCTCATCTTCTTCCCCACCGATTATGACAGAACCCGCCGCCTTAAAGAAGGCTACGCTCATCTTGTATGGGAGTGCGAGGTTTGCGGCAGGCAGTACGACCCCGAAAAGGGAGACGCCGAAATGGGAATTGCCCCCGGAACGCTGCCAACCGAATTTCCCGAGGATTTCCATTGTCCCGGCAAGGACGGAAAGCCCTGCAATTCAAAAGAGAATTCGTACTACAAGGCTTACCATTCCGATATTAAGGACAAGGACGGAAATGAGCTTTGGGAACTCATTTGGGATATTCCGGAGGAATTCCAGGGAGATTATTATGAGGAATACAACCTCAAAACAAGAACCTTTATTGTTCCCTCAAGCGTTACTGAAATCGGTCAGCTTGCGCTTGCTTATTCCAACAACACCGAAATCTACCTTCCCGAAGGACTTAAGATAATCGGCAATCAGGGAATATTCAAGAACGAGCATCTTCGCCACATTTATTCCTACAAGAGCGACAAGCCCGTAACGGGAATGTTCTACGAAGTAATTCCGCAGCTCGGAACTGTTTACAATTCCCTTCCCGAAGGACTTGAAGAGCTAGGTTCTGACTCTCTTTACTATCTGCGGTCTATGGATTATATCTACATCCCCTCTTCGGTTAAGAAGATAGGCCATCACTGCATGTGGGATTCGGTATATAAGGACAACGGCGAAGTCAAAGGCGTTACGGAGGTTAACGTTGCGCTTGACGAAGAAACCTTTAAAAACAGCGTTGAGGTAGGCGAAAGCTGGAGACCCGAATACAACGACGGTCTTTTCAACAAAAAGTCACCCGTAAATTACGGCGCTGCAAGACAGTAAAACAATAATTTAAGGGCGGTTTTTCCGCCCTTATTTATATTATTAAAAATAATACTTGATTTTTGATTTTTACTGTGTTATTATTATACAGCACAAATTTGATTTGTGAAAAACCCACATACGCCTTTGTACCTTAGGTGATTGATTCAGGTACCTGCCATTTGGGCGTATGGAGGAATAACCTTAAAGGAGGAAATTATAATGGCAAACGTAGTTTCTATGAAACAGCTTTTAGAAGCAGGTGTTCACTTCGGACACCAGACAAGAAGATGGAACCCCAAAATGGCTGAATACATCTTCACAGAGCGTAACGGCATTTACATCATCGACCTTCAGAAAACAGTTAAGAAGCTCGACGAAGCTTATATGTTCGTACGCGACCTTGCTGCAGACGGCGGCAGCATCATTTTCGTAGGTACCAAAAAGCAGGCTCAGGACAGCGTTAAGGAAGAAGCTGAACGTTGCGGAATGCCCTTCGTAAACGCAAGATGGCTTGGCGGTATGCTTACAAACTTCAAGACTATCAGAGGCAGAGTTGCACGTCTTGCACAGCTTAAGAAGATGCAGGAAGACGGCACATTTGACCTCCTTCCCAAGAAGGAAGTTGCAGGCCTTGAGCTTGAAATTGAAAAGCTTGAAAAGTACCTTGGCGGTATCACCGAAATGAAGAAAATCCCCGAGGCAATGTTTATCGTTGACCCCCGCAAGGAAAGAATTGCAGTTCAGGAAGCATTAAAGCTCGGTCTTCCCATCGTAGCTATTGTTGATACAAACTGCGACCCTGACGAAATTGAC
>JAFYGD010000233.1 GCA_017543415.1 Eubacterium sp.
CCCTTCCGTATTCCGCCTGACTGCCAACGCCTACATAAGTTCTGCAACCGAGCCTTTTTGCAAGCCGTACAGAAGAAAGCGTATACTCAATATTTAAGTTCTGTTGCTCAGAATCAAGCCTTTCTTCACCCCTTGTACCACTCCAGCCCAGATGAAAAAACGCGTCACAATGCTCATTAACATCAACGCTTTCAAGCTGACTTAAGTCAGTATAAACCACTTTAACACCGTTAAGCCTTTCGAGCCTTTCGGCACGGCTGCTTTTCCTTGCAAAAACCAAAACGCTTGTTCCGTTTTTTATTAGCTCGTTTACAAGCGCGCGCCCTATTGCTCCTGTAGCTCCGGTTACGGCGGCGCATTTTATCGTATCACTCATGCTTAACCCTCGGAACTATCATATTTTTATCAATTTCATCATCGGGAAGGAAGCGCGCAAGCTCCTCAAGCGGCATTGAAACCATTTTTCCGTTTTCGAGCACCTTTGAAGAAGCTTTGGGCTCAAAGAACTGTGTGGTTCCAACTACTATTTCCGCAATAAAAGCGCCTTCATTTTCGAAAGCCTTTTCAATTACGGAATCCATTTTGCTGTTTGACATACATTTTGCATACGGATATCCGTACGCCCACGCAAGCTTTTCCAAATCGGGGAACTCCAAGTCTCCGCTCTCTTTGCCTATTCCCGCATAGTTTCCTTTGAAAAAGTTTTTCTGCGTCTGCCTTATAGAATGGTAGCCGCCATTATTAATAACAAAAAGTTTAACGGGCAGGCGGTTAGTGATAATTGTCTGGAGCTCCTGAAGATTCATCTGAATTGAACCGTCGCCGCTGATACATACAATTTCTTTATTCCCTTTTGCAATACTTACGCCTATCGCAGCGGGCAAATCATATCCCATGGAGGCAACAGCACTGTTTATTATAAAACGTGTTCCTTTTTTTATTCTGTACGCCTGTGAGCCCACAACGCAAGCAGAACCGTTGCCGACAACGGTAGTATAATCTTCGGGAAGATATGCGGAAAGCTTATCAATAAAAGCATAAACATTGGTAAACTCTTTATCCTCGTAATGCTTCTTTTCAACAACAGGATAAGTATTCTTCCATTCAGTGCATCTTTTAAGCCAAGCGTCAAATCCGTACGTTTTATTGTCAACGCGGCTGTATAGCTTTTCCATAACCGATTTAACGTCGGCACATACGGGAAGGTCAATATGAACAGTCGGTTTTTTCAGTTCCTCACCGTCAATATCGACGGCGGCAACATAAGCTTCACGCGCCCATGTTTTATAATCGTATCCGACCTGTCTTATTGAGAGTCTTGAACCGAGAGAAAGAACAAAGTCGCTGTTCTGAACGGCAAAGTTGCCCGCTCTGTCACCCATATTTCCTCCCCTGCCTATGTAAAGCGGGTGGTCGGTTTCAATAAGGTCGATACTGTTCCAGCACGTAGTAACGGGAACATTGAGCTTTTCAACAAGCTTTCTGAAAATACCGTAACCGCCGCTTGTTCTTATGGCAGAACCCGCAATAATTACCGGCCTTTCCGCTTTTTCAAGAGCGGAAACAATTTTATCAATATCGCTGTCATCAGCTGTATATAAGTTTTCTTCGGGCTCATAATCCGGATAAAGCTTATCAGTATCAATTACCGCACTTTGAATATTGTGAGGAACGTCAAGCCATACCGGGCCCGGACGTCCTTCATTTGCAAGATAAAGCGCTTTTTGAAGGCAATAGCGAATTTTAAGCAGGTCTGTTATCATTTCGCAGTACTTTGTCATGCATGAAACAGCCTTACAAATATCAAATTCCTGGTCGCCCATAGCGCGGAGATTAAGCCCTGTACTTCTTGCTGTTGTATCAAAACGCACCTGACCGCTTACAACAATCATCGGCAATGAATCAAGCCATGCTCCGAGCACTCCGGTTATTGCGTTTGTTCCGCCAGGTCCCGAAGTAACACAGCAAAGCGCAGTCTTATTATTAATCCTGCTGTAAGCCTCTGCAGCAATTGCACTTGCCTGTTCATGATGATTATAAATACAGTTAAGACCCTTTTGGTGACCAAAAGAGTCGTTAAGATGCATTGCACCGCCGCCCACAACGGTAAAGCATTTAGATATTCCGTTGTCAACTAAAAACTGCGAAATATAATCGCTTAACTTAATTATCATAGATTAATCCTCGGCATTTACCGCGTCAATTATTGTTTTTGCCATATAGCTTAGCTTTTTATCCGTCATTCCGGGGTAAACCCCGACCCAGAAAGAGCATTCCATTACCCTGTCCGTGTTTTCAAGCGTTCCCGCAATGCGGTAAGCGTTTGTATTTCTGATTTCGTCAAATACAGGCTGCTTTATGATATTTCCCGCAAAAAGCATCCTTGTCTGAACACCTTTTTCCTCACAGCAGCGGACAATTCTGTTTTTCTGTTCGCTGCTTTTGCAGGTTATAAGATAACCGAACCACGAAGGGTTGCTGTTTTTTTCAGCCGTCGGAAGAATAAGCTCGTCTTTAACGGGAGCGAGAAGCTCGGTCAGTTTTTCAAAATTATACCTGCGGCGTTCAACAAATCCGGGGAACTTTTTTAGCTGCTCGCAGCCTATTGCCGCCTGCATTTCGGTAGCCTTCAGGTTAAAACCGAAATGGCTGTAAACATACTTATGGTCATAGCCGAACGGCAGCTCGCCGTACTGCTTATCAAACCTGTGACCGCACAGATTATCCATACCCGAAGGACAGGAGCAATCGCGTCCCCAGTCGCGCATCGAACGTATGATTTTGTTTAACAGCGGATTATCCGTATACACCGCGCCGCCTTCGCCCATAGTCATATGATGAGGCGGATAAAAGCTTGACGTACCGATATCGCCGAAGGTACCCGTAAGCCCCGTTTTCCCACCGAGCGCATATTCGCTGCCGAGAGCGTCACAGTTATCTTCAATAAGCCATAAACCGTTTTTATCGCAAAAAGCTTTTACGGCTTCTATGTTAAAAGGATTACCGAGCGTATGCGCAAGCATAACCGCTTTTGTTTTTGAACTCAGCGCCGCTTCAAGACGGGTTACATCTACATTGTATTCGGGAATGGTTATATCAACAAAAACCGGAACCGCGCCGTACTGAATTATCGGCGCAACCGTTGTCGGAAATCCCGCCGCAACTGTAATAACCTCGTCCCCGCGGTTAATTCTTCTTTCCTTGAGCAAAGGAGAAGTAAGCGCATAAAACGCAAGAAGATTTGCTGACGAACCTGAATTTACAAGGGATACATATTTTACACCGAGGTATTCTGCAAAACTCTTTTCAAATTCGTTATAATACCTTCCCGCCGTAAGCCAGAAATCAAGAGCGCTGTCAACGAGAGCAGTTACCTCTTTTTCGTCAAACACCCTTGAGGCATAGGAAATACGGTCGCCCTCCCTGTATTCGGGGGTAACCATAAAGCTGTCATAGTATTCCTTAACAAGCTCCGCAATCTTTTCTCTTGCCTGTTTTTCGTCCTTAAACATTTATACTCTCCCAAAAACAGTTAATTTGTTCTTCACAAACGGCGCTCATATCCTCGCCTTTAAAATAAGCCTTTGTCCATTCGACAGTCTTTTCAATGGCTGTTTCTATGTTCCAAATGGGCTTCCATCCGAAAGTGCTTTTAAGCTTATCGGTGTTGAGCTTTAAATAACCCGCTTCGTGAGGCGCGTTTTCTTCGCTTATGTTCTTCCACTTCAGACCGTTCTGATAACAGGCGCAGAATATGTCTGCAAGCCTGCCGGTTGTAATACAGTCGCTTTCATCGGGTCCAACGTTATAGTAGCCCTGAAACGCGCTGTTTTCGCACTGCATTTTTGCAATGAGAAGGTAGATATACAGCGGTTCAAGAACGTGCTGAAACGGTCTTACCGAATAGGGATTTCTTATAATAATATCCTCGCCTTTTTCGGCAGCGCGAACGCAGTCGGGAACAATTCTGTCCTTTGCAAAATCTCCGCCGCCTATAACGTTGCCCGCCCTTGCGGTTGAAACGGATATTCCCGCCTTGTCAAAAAACGACTTTTTATAGCTGTGAGTTACGAGCTCAGAGCAGGATTTGCTGTTTGAATAAGGGTCAAAACCGTCAAGCGGCATATCCTCGGTAAAAGCTGTTTCAAGGTCGTTGTTTTCATAAACCTTATCCGTTGTAACGTTAAGAAACGATTTTACGCACTTTGAAAGACGTACGCATTCGCATATGTTAACTGTACCCAGCACGTTGGTTTCGTAAGTATATTTAGGCTCCTTATAGCTTTCACGAACTATGGGCTGAGCAGCTAAATGAAAAACTATTTCGGGCTTGGAGCTGTCAAACGCAGCCTTCAGGGAGTCGTAATCGCGTATATCGCCGATAACGGAATTAACCTTTGAGCTTAAATCCGTTATTTCAAATATACTCGGCTCCGTAGGCGCATCAAGCGAATAGCCGTAAACCTCTGCGCCTAAACCGATAAGCATATGGCAAAGCCAGCTTCCCTTGAAGCCCGTATGGCCGGTTACAAAATCTCTTTTACCGTTGTAAAAGCGCTTTAATTCTTCTTTTTTTACCATATTTTCCACGGCGCCTTTCCGCTGTTCCAGAGATTTTCAAGAATATCCATTTCTCTTTTATTATCCATACACTGCCAGAAGCCCTTGTATACATAGCTCATAAGCTGATTATCCTCGGCAAGCCTTTCCATAGGTCCGCGCTCAAAGATTGTTTCATCGCCTTCTATGTAATCAAAAACCTGAGGCTCAAGAACCATATATCCTGCGTTAATGGGCGCACTGTCGGAAACGTTCTTTTCCCTGAAGGATTTAACCGCATTATCGCCGCCTATATTCAAAACGCCCTTTGACTGTTCAAGCATAGTTGCGGTAAGCGTTGCAAGCTTGCCGTGCGATTTATGGAATTTAACAAGCTCTTCAATATTAACGTCGCAAACCGCGTCACCGTAAGTCATTAAAAACGGCTCGTTGCCTACAAAGCTCTGTATTCTTTTTATTCTTCCGCCGGTCATTGTCATAAGCCCGGTATCAACAACGGTTACCTTCCACGGTTCGCATTGCTGATTGTGGATTATCATATCATTTGTTCCCTTTGTAAAATCAAAGGTAATATCGCTGTTGTAGAGAAAGTAATCAGCAAACCATTTTTTAATAATATGCTGCTTATAACCCGCACAGATAATAAATTCATTGTATCCGTAAGCGGAATACTCCTTCATAATATGCCAGATTATCGGTTTTCCGCCTATTTCAATCATAGGCTTTGGTTTGTATTCGGATTCTTCTGATATACGGGTTCCGAAGCCGCCGGCTAAAATTACAACTTTCATAACAATTCCTCTTTTAGTTTTCAGAAGGGTGATATGTAGAAATAAACTGCGTTAAAACCTCACGTACATTATCATTGTTAATATTTTCAAGGGCTTTCATCATACTGTTAAACCTGTTAACGTCAATTTCCATAGGCTGGTTAACGAATATTTTTTCTTTAGCTGTTCTTTCCCTTGTTTCAATTTCGCTGTCCATCGAAAGCTCTTCATAAAGCTTTTCGCCGGGGCGAAGACCTACAAACTCAATAGGAATTTCATCCTCTGTAAAGCCCGAAAGACGGATAAGGTTTCTGGCAAGGTCAACAATTTTTACCGGTTCGCCCATATCAAGAACAAAAACCTCGC
>JAFYGD010000234.1 GCA_017543415.1 Eubacterium sp.
ATATCCTCATTGAGCTCGTCAACGTCTTCCGCAAGGTCGCAAACGTCGTCAATAAGATTGTCAAGCACGTCTGTGATTGCTCTGAAAACCTTTGCCTCTTTGCTGTTTTCGTCAAGCTCAAGGCCGTCCATTAAACCTTTAAGATATCCTAAGCTTTCAACTGTATCCATAGTGTTACTCCTTTATTATTTATGCTCTTTCCATGTACTCGCAGGTTCTGGTATCAATTCTAATCATATCGCCTTCGTTAATGAAAAGCGGTACTCTGATTTCAGCGCCTGTTTCAACAGTAGCGGGTTTAAGGGTGTTTGTTGCCGTGTTGCCCTTAACGCCGGGTTCTGTATGAGTAATCTGAAGGGTTACGAAGGTAGGCGGCTCAACGCCGAAAACCTTACCCTTATAGGAAAGGATTTTACATACGTCGTTTTCCTTAACGAAACGGAAATTATCGGGAAGGTCAGCCTCTGCTACGGGAACCATATCAAAGGTTTCATTATCCATGAAATAATACATACCGTCATCATTATAGGAATAAGCCATATCTTTTCTTTCAATAAAGGCTGTGGGATATTTAGCAGAAGGGTTGTAACTCTTTTCCGTTACGGCACCCGTAATAACGTTCTTTGTTTTTGTTCTTACAAAAGCAGCGCCCTTACCCGGCTTAACGTGCTGGAATTCAATTACCTGCAAAACGTTGCCGTCCTCTTCAAAAGTTACGCCGTTTCTGAAATCACCTGCAGAAATCATAAGTTTGTACCTCCGATTAATAAATAAAATATTACTAATACATTTTACAGTATTTCAAGCAATAAATCAATACCCTTTTTATAACTGTCCTTGCCAAATCCGCAAATCTGTTTTAAGCAAACATCGGCTATTACGGATTTGCTTCTGAAATCCTCACGCGAGTGAATATCGCTCATATGCACTTCAACATAAGGAAGGAAATCCGCAACAGATTCAATAGCGTCGCGGATTGCGTAGGAATAGTGGGTATAGGCGCCCGCGTTGATAACGGCGCCGTCATATTTATTGCGGCTTTCATGGATTGTATCAATAATTGCGCCTTCGTGGTTGGACTGGTAAAAATACAGCTCCGCGCCCTTTGCTTCAGCATATTCGCGAAGCTCGGCGTTTATATCCTCAAGAGTTTGCTCTCCGTAAACGCTTTTCTTTCTTATACCCGTCATATTCAGGTTCGGGCCGTTAAGAATAAGAATCTTCATTTTCATCACCGTTTTAATAATAGTCCATAATCGGCTTTAAGTCAACAAAAGAAGACAGGAGAGCTGCGCTCTCCTGTTATGTATTACTTATACTTTCTTTTACGAGCAGCTTCACTCTTCTTTTTACGAGCTACTGAAGGCTTTTCGTAATGCTCTCTTTTTCTAACCTCCTGGATGATACCGTCACGTGAGGTCTGGCGCTTAAATCTTCTGAGAGCGCTGTCAAGAGATTCATTTTCTTTAACTTTTACCTGACTCATTTATATTCCCTCCCTCCGAAGCTCGGGGGCTTTTTTATTTCGCATTGATTATATACAAAGAAATAGTCAATGTCAAGCATTTTTGACAAATAATCTTCAATTTATCCAAAGTATTATTATTTTTGCACTTTTATACTGCGTTTTTTGGAGAAATTACCTATACCGAGCTTACTTGTACTGCGAACGCGGAAATAGTATTTCCTGCCTTTGGTTAAGCCTTTTACAACGCGTTTTGCTTTTTTAATGCCCGTTACGGTTTTCCACTTGCCGCCCTTGACCTTATACTGAAGGTCGTATCTTGAGGCAACGGAAACGCTGTTCCAGCTTACCCTGACGCTTGTTTTGCCTTTTTTGGTAACCGTAAGTCCCGTAGGCTTATTGAGCGTTACCTTAACGGGTGCGCTCGGGATGCCTTCATCACCGATTACCTCTTCTCCGTTTTCAATAAAAGATTTAACGATATACTGATACGAGGATTTATTGCTGACCTCTTTATCAAAATAATAAGTCTTGCTTTTATCAAACAGTTGCGCAGCCTTTTCGTAATTACCGCCGTTTACGCTGCGGTAAACAATATAGCCGTCAACATCGTTTTGCGGAGTAAACGAAACCTTGATACCCGTTTTTTTCTGAACCGAAGCGACGTCGGTTACGGCTCTCGGAGCTGCCGTAACTGTAAGCGAGCCGTATTCGCTTACTGCGATTTTTGTTCTTTCACGAACGCTGAGGGTATAGCTTTCGCCGACGTTGAGGTTTTCAATGGTCAGCGAGCTGTTTTTTGTACTTACGGTAGCGGCTGATTTTTTATTGCTGTCGCTTACAATGCTGTAATCAAAGCTGTCCTGACAGCCGTCGCCGTAATAATGGAACGTGATTGCTGTTGCATTGGGTCTTTCGTAGCTTATTGCGGGGGTTTTAAGCACATACGCGCCCGAGAAGGTTTTAAGGCTTGATAATTTGGTTTTATACTCCGTATCGCCGACCTTAAGGAACCTTTGTATTTTATAATAATAAGTTACGCCGTATTTGATGTTTTTATCAAGGAACGTATTTGTTGAGCCGGAAAGCTCGGCAATTTTTGAATAAGTTCCGTTTGAGGTATCACACCTGTAAATTCTGACGCCCGTTAAATCTGTCTTTTTAGTCCAGCTGAGTTTCAGCCCGTCGCTTGCAGGTGCAAATATAACCGAGGTAACAAGCGGCGGAAGCACCTTTTTGGTTTCAACATTGCTGTAATCATGCCACTTGCCGCCCGCGAAAGCGCGCACCCTGAAGCTGTATGATTTACCCGTTGTAAGATTTTTAACGGTATAGCTTGTTGAGGTATGGGCGGAAGTAAGAGTTGTAAAATCAGCTGCGGATTTAAGCTTATACTGAACCTGATACTTTTCCGCGCCCTTTACGGGAGTCCATTTAAGTTTTATTGAAGTACAGTTGGCGCGCGAAGCGGTAAGCTTTGGCGTTGAATAGTTGGGATAGAACTTATCCTCATACTTGCTGTAACGGTTAATTGTTATACCTATACCGCCGCGTTTTTGCTTATTGTAGAAAATAGAATTATGGGAAAGCAGAGAGCCGTCCGCATTATATTCGGTTTTAGTCGGATTTTTAAGAAAGCTGCTCCAGATAATCGGGTCAACATGACAGGAAGAGCTTGAGAGCGTTTTGGTCTGATAGTTTGAATGGAAAATTTCCATTTTTTCCTCATCAATGCTCTGAATCATAAAGGTATGCGAAGAGCCGTTGAGAGAAGCATAATGAACAATATCGCCCGGATAAGCGTTATTTACAAAGAAATTCATAATATCCTTTGCGCAGGCGGCGGTATCGCTTGACTGAGTGATATAGGTTTTAACCGTATAAAAGTAGCCCGTTCTGTGTTTACAGGTATAGCCGTCGGAAGTCAGCTCCTCCTGATACTTTACGCCGTAAAGCTTTTCGCAGACAGCGGAAATAAAGCCGTAGCAGTTGCCTACAACCGCGGCGGTTTTACCGGGGACGAAGCCCGATTTTGTCTGAATAACGGAAAGCTCGTCCGCAACATATTTTTTACCGGCGGCAAAGCCCGTAAAGCTGAAAGATACCGCTGATATAAGCATTACAAACGCAAGAAAAAACGATATTGCTTTTTTCATAAGCTCCGCCTCCTTTAAAAATTCCAAAGTATTATACCATAAATGACAAATTTCGTCAAATTATAATATATAAAAAAGCCGCAGAGCAAGCTCTGCGGCAGGTATTACCGTTTTGCAATTTTTTTACAAACGTCAATAAGATTGGCGATTTTAGCGGTAAGCTCCTCGGGGCTTTCCTTCATTCCCCGCTGAACCCAGCTTAAAACCACGCCCGAAAGGCCGTAGCCGAAAAACTCGGCAATAAGCATATTGTTTTCAGCTGTCTGCGGTTCAATATTATTCTTTGCGCCGAGGTTACGCAAAACCTCAACAAACTGCGCCTTTGAGGCTCTGCTGAGGTAGGTTGAAACCTCGCCCGAATCAATACGGACTGCGCTTTGATAAAACTTCTTTTCGTTATTCATTGTTTCAAGCAACGTTCTGAACTTATCGTACATATTTTCAAGAGAAAAGCCGTTCATAAAAGGCTCAAGCAGCTCGTTGAGAATAATCCAGTCAAGAAGCTCATACCTGTCCTGAAAATGATAATAAAAGGTCTGACGGTGAATTTTACACTTTTCGGTAATATCCGAAACAGTAATTTTGTCAAAGGGTTTGGCGTTCATAAGCTCTTTAAAAGCTTTTGCCATCTTTGTTTTTGTTCTGATTGCGCAGGGGGAGTTCTTATTCATATCAGCAGCTCCTTCTGTATTTTTACAGATTATAACACATATAATTAATTTATACAAGTGTAAAAATTATTTAACAAAACGCGGAAACTGCGAATTGTAAAGTTCGTAGTAAAAGCCTTTTCTTTTCAGCAGCTCGGAGTGCCTGCCCTGTTCAACAATATTACCGTCACGCATTACAAGAATAACGTCGGCTTCTTTTATTGTTGCAAGTCTGTGGGCAACTATAAAGCTTGTTCTTCCCAGCATAAGGGTTGAAAACGCTTTTTGAATTTTGATTTCCGTTCTTGTATCTATTGACGAGGTTGCCTCGTCAAGAATCAGCATAGGCGGTTTACAGAGCATAAGCCTTGTTATACATAAAAGCTGCTTCTGTCCCTGCGAAAGCGAGCCGCCGTCCTCGCCTATCACGGTATCGTAGCCGTTTTCAAGACGTTTTATAAACGAATGGGCGTGAGCCTTTTTAGCCGCTTCAATTATTTCCTCATCCGTTGCGTCAGGCGCACCGATAATGATATTCTCCTTAATTGTACCCGATTTAAGCCAGGTATCCTGAAGCACCATACCGTAAGCCTCGCGCAGGGATTTGCGCTTGATTTCACGGTAATCGCTGCCGTCAAGCGCTATTTTACCGCTTTGCGGGTCATAAAAACGCATAAGAAGATTTATAAGCGTTGTTTTGCCGCAGCCGGTAGGACCTACAATGGCTACCCTTTCGCCGTGGTTAACGGAAAGGTTAAAATCTTCAATAAGCTTTTTGTTTTCGTTATAGGAAAAGCAAACGTCTTTAAGTTCAAGCCTTCCGTCAATTTCCCCGAGTTCCCGTGCGTTTTCCGAATCGGGTTCAACGCTTTTTTCCTCAAGCAGCTCAAAAAGCCTTGCGGCGCAGGCAAAGGCGTTTTGCAGTTCGGTTACAACGCCGCTGATTTCGTTGAAAGGCTTTGTATACTGATTTGCATAGGCAAGGAATGAAGCAAGCACGCCGACTGTTATAGCCTGCTGCTGCGTTTTAACCGCAAGCACCGCGCCGAAAAGCGCAACGGCGGCGTAAACTATACTATTTACAAAACGGGTTGCAGGGTTTGTAATTGAAGAATAGAACACGGCGCGAAGCGAATATTTACCGAGGCGCTCGTTGATTTCGTCAAAGCGTTTGATGTTTTCTTTGCCGCGTGAATAAGCCTCTACGGTTTTCTGGTTACCGAGCATTTCGTCAATAAACGCCGTCTGCTCTCCCCTTGTTTCGCTCTGAAGCTTAAACATTGAATAGGTTTTTCTTGCAATAAACCTTGCAATAAGGAAGGATAGCGGTGTTACTACAACTACTACAAGCGCAATCCAAAC